>CAZZGS010000544.1:0-3844 GCA_964653845.1 uncultured Bryobacter sp. | reverse complement strand
ACACGATACCGACGCCGCTGCGATCCTGCTCACCACCTCCACCAAGCTGGCTGATGAGGTCGCCGCCGAAGTCGACCGTCAACTCGAAACTCTGCCCACGGCCGAAGTCGCCAGAGTCGCCCTCAAACGCAACTCCGCCATCCTGATGGTCGACACCCTCGAAGAGGCCTGCGAGCTATCCAATCGCTTCGCCCCCGAACACCTCTCGATCCCCAGCGACAAACTCCTCAGGCACCTCAAGCACGCCGGTGGCATCTTCATCGGTGGCTACTCGCCCGAAGCCGCAGGCGATTACGCCAGCGGCCCCAATCACGTCCTCCCCACCAGCGGCGCTGCCCGCCTCCGCGGCGGTCTCTCTGCCGCTGACTTTGTGAAGGTCATCACTACTCAACAACTCAGCGAAGCGGCTCTCGCCAGACTCGCTCCGTCCATCACCACACTAGCCCGCGCCGAAGGTCTCGAAGCCCACGCCCGATCTGTAGAGGAGCGCTTCCGCTAATGGAATTCCCACGCCCCGTTCCACGCCCCGCTATCGACAAGATGGCCGCCTACCACCCGCCCAGCGCTGGCCGTGCTGGAAAGCTCCGTCTCGACTTTAACGAGAACACCTCCGGCGCAAGCCCCAAGGTTCTCGCCAAGCTCCAGGAAGTCCTCACTGCCGACGCCCTCACCGTCTACCCGGAATACACCGAAGTCCTGCCCGCCCTGGCCAAGTTCTTCGAGGTCGGCGAAGATGAACTCGTGATGACCAACGGCACTGACGAAGCCATTCAAGTCCTAATCAATGCCTATGTCGACAACGACGATGACGTCCTGATCCTCACCCCCAGCTACGCCATGTACCGCTTCTATTCTGAAGTCGCTGGCGCAAGTGTCCGCACTCTTCCTTACAAGAAGGACACTCTCAAGTTCCCTCTCGATGAGCTCCTCGCTGCAATCCGCCCTGACACCAAAGCGATCCTCATCTCCAACCCCAACAACCCCACAGGCACCGCCATCAATCGCGACGGCATCGAGCGGATCCTCGACAAAGCCCCACGCGCTGCCGTCCTGATCGATGAGGCCTACTACGAGTTCTGCGGTATCACCATGCTGCCTTACCTGAACGAATACCCGAACCTCTTTGTCAGCCGAACCTTTTCGAAGGTCTACGGCATGGCCGCCCTCCGCGTCGGTTGTCTCTTCTCCTGCGCTGGCAACATGCAGGCCATCCACAAGTCACACTCGCCTTACTCGGTCAACTACCTCGCCGCAATTGCCGCCAAGGCCGCTGTCGAAGATACGGCTTTCCTCAAGTCCTTTGTCATTGAAGTGCTCGCTGCCCGCGAGGTCCTCACGGCAGGTCTTGAAAAACTCGGCGTCCCCTACGTCCCCACTCAGGCCAACTTCGTCCTGATGCACATCGGCCCTCGCGCCCAGGAAGTCTGCGACAAACTCAAGGATGCTGGCATCCTCGTCCGAAACCGCAGCTATGAGATCCCAGGCTGCGTCCGTGTCACTGTCGGAACACAAGAACAAACCCGCCGCTTCCTCGCCGCTTTTGAACCCCTCTGGAAGGAAATCCAACGATGAGCAAACCCATGCTGGTTTTTGACATGGACGGCGTCCTCGTCGAAGTCAAAGAGTCCTATCGCGAATCGATCCGCGCCACCGTCCTGCACTTCACTGGACGCTCGGTCGAACATAGCCTGATCCAGTACTACAAGAATCAGGGCGGCTGGAACAACGACTGGAAGCTCTCACGCGAGCTTTGCAGCGTCTATGGCAAAGAAATCGCCTTTGAAACTGTAGTCGAAGTCTTCAACCAATATTTCTTGGGCCATAACGGAGTTCCCGGTTTGATCGAACGCGAACAGTGGATCGACACAACAGACGTCCTCACCCGGCTGAACGAGCGCTATGACTTCGCCATCTTTACCGGCCGATTGCACGAAGAAGCGCAGATCACCCTGCGCCGTTTTGCCAAACACCTCAACTGGCTAGCCGTCATCGGCGATGACAATGTAACCCATTCCAAGCCCAATCCCGAAGGCCTCCTCAAGCTCATGGCCGATCACAACGTCGTCTACTACTTGGGCGATACCGTCGACGATGCCAAAGCTTCAAAGGCCGCCAAGATCCCCTTCATCGCGATCACCGCCCCCGGCGGCAACTTCGCCGCCTTCAGCCCTGTACACTTCATCGACACCGTCAACAGACTGGAAACTGTCCTCTAATGCGCACCGCCAAAATCGAACGCATCACCAAAGAAACCCAAATCCGCGGCTCCCTCAAGATCGAGGGTAAAGGCAAGTACACCATCTCGACTGGTGTCCGCTTCCTCGATCACATGCTTGAGCTCTTCACCAGGCACGGCGGCTTTGATCTGAACCTCGAAGCGACCGGTGATCTCGACGTCGATCAGCATCATACCGTCGAAGATGCCGGCATCGTTCTCGGCCAACTCTTCAATCAGGCACTTGGTGACCGCAAGGGCATCAACCGCGCCGGCTACTTCGTCCAGACCATGGATGAAACCCTCGCCGTCACCGCCGTCGACCTCGGCGGTCGCCCCGCCCTCGTCTACAAAGACCTCGTCAAGGTAGTCCACGTCGGTGACCTCCAAACCGAACTCCTCCCCGACTTCTTCGATGGCTTTGTCACACACGTCAAGGGCAACCTCCACGTCAAGGTCCTCTATGGCCGCTCGAACCACCACAAGATTGAAGCGATCTTCAAGTGCTGGGCACGCTCCATGAAATACGCTTGCTCGAAAGACGCCCGTCTCAAAGACCAGCTCCCCTCCACCAAGGAGCTTCTGTGATCTCGATCATCGACTATGGTGCCGGCAACCTGCGCTCGGTGCAGAACACCCTAGCTGAACTAGGGGCCACCTACAAGCTCATAGACACCCCTGAAGCCGTCCGCGCGGCCGACAAGCTTGTGCTGCCTGGCGTAGGTCACTTCGGTCAGCTCATGCAGTCCCTCGATGCCTTGAAGCTGCGCCAGCCGATCTTGGAGAAGATCGCCGCAGGCAACCCCTTCTTTGGCATCTGCCTCGGCATGCAGGCGCTCTTCTCTGGCTCTGCCGAAGCCCCAGAGCTTGAAGGCCTCAACATCTACCCCGAGCGCATCGAACGCTTCCCCGCCGGCGCACGCGTCCCCCACATGGGTTGGAACTCGCTCAAAGCCCGCCCTGACTCCAAACTGCTCAAAGGTCTGAACGAACCCATTTACGTTTACTTCGCCAACAGCTACTACGCCCCGCCGATCGAGGCCACTTCAGCCACCTGCGACTACCAGCTCCCCTTCAGCGCAGTCCTTGAGCGAGACAATATTTACGGCGTACAGTTCCACCCCGAAAAGTCCGGCCCTACCGGTCTCAAGATCATGAGCAACTTCCTGGAGCTTGCCTGATGCTAGCCAAACGAATCATCCCTTGCCTCGACGTCACTGCCGGTCGCGTCGTCAAAGGCATCAACTTCGTCAACCTCCGCGATGCCGGAGACCCCGTCGAGCTCTCGCAGCGCTACAACGAACAGGGTGCCGACGAGGTGGTCTTCCTCGACATCACAGCCAGCTCAGACGAGCGCAACACGATGGTCGATGTGGTTTTCCGCACCGCCCAGCGCGTCTTCATCCCACTCACTGTCGGTGGCGGCATTCGTGAAGTGCGCGATGCCCGCCGCATCCTCGTCTCGGGCGCCGACAAGGTCAGCGTCAACACTGCTGCCGTCGGACGGCCTGAGCTGATCACAGAGCTCTCCAATGAATTCGGCGCCCAAGCCGTTGTCCTCGCGATTGATGCCCGCCGAAAAGGCGACTCCTGGTCGGTTTATACCAAGGGTGGCCGCGTGGATGAATC
>CAZZGS010000543.1:0-3845 GCA_964653845.1 uncultured Bryobacter sp. | reverse complement strand
CCTATCAGGACCCGGAAATCGCTACTCGCATTTCTCAATATGAGATGGCTTTTCGAATGCAATCGAGTGTGCCGGAATTGAGCGATTTGTCGAAGGAACCCGAGAGCACTTTCGAACTCTACGGGCCTGATGCGCGCAAGCCCGGATCCTACGCAGCCAACTGTATTCTGGCCCGTCGACTGGTGGAGCGCGGAGTAAGATTCGTTCAGCTCTTTCATCGTGGTTGGGATCAACACTCAAACTTGCCGAAAGAGATCCGTGGTCAGTGCAAAGAGACAGATCAGCCTTCGGCGGCACTGGTTGAGGACCTTAAGCAACGTGGGCTGCTCAAAGACACCGTTGTCATTTGGATGGGTGAATTCGGTCGCACAGTTTATTCACAAGGCACACTGACTGAGAACAACTATGGCCGCGATCACCACCCCCGCTGTTTCACCGCCTGGGTTGCTGGTGGCGGATTCAAAGGCGGAACCACCTATGGCGAGACGGATGACTTCTCCTATAACATCACCGAGAATCCGGTAGACATGCACGACTTCCACGCCACGTTGCTGCATTCACTGGGTGTGGATCACAGCAAGCTGACCTTCAAGTTCCAGGGTCGTCACTATCGCCTTACCGACGTGAAGGGGCACGTAGTGAAGCCGCTTTTCACCTAACTCGTGCGCCGCAGCACTCTCCGCCCCAGGAAGAATAGCGCTGCCAGCGAGCAGGCAATCGTAACGCAGCCAATGCCTGCGGTAGCCCCAAACAACTCTTTCATCAGCACTGGAGGAAAGTTCGCCTTGGCCACCATCAGCCCGGTCAACCCGTTGATCGGCATGCCCATCATCATTCCGCCTACAGCCATCAACATCAGTGCAGGCTCGGTCCATCGAACGCTCTTGAGGATTGCGCCAACCAGCATTCCAACCAACAACAGAAAAAGCGGATCCTGCAATCGCAGAAACGAACCCACCATCAGCAATAATCCAGCAGCGGGAGCTAAATACTTGATGGGCAAGTTGTCCCGATAAGGCGCGAGGCCCATTGCGAGAAGCACCATCCACTTGCCGTCAAAGAAAACCCGGTCGGTGAACCAATAGATCAACTCCCAGCCCTTGGCTGCCGGCGGTTGCGTCACCACGCGGCGCATCACCTCTGTGGCAATCAGGCCTCCGAGGGCAAAGAAGGCGAGGCTTCGCCAACTATTTCGTTTCTCAATCGCATCGGCTGCTTCTTCCAATACGTCAGGGACCTCCATGCCCATTCCACCGGCCCATAGCGAAAGTATCGCAGCCATAGCGGACTCAATATCAGGTTAATCGACCACATCGAAAATACGACGAACAAAAGCTGATGTCTTTCGAGTGCACCAAACTTTCCCAGCCCGTACCCGTTGAAGAAGAGGGTCATCAGGATGCTGGTCAGCAGGTAGTTTGTCAGCGCCATCTGTCCTACTTTCGACAGCAGATAGGTAATCGGCCTCAACCAACCCAGCTTGAAGATCAGCAGTATCAGCCCCAGATGCCCAAGCCCCACCACCAGACGGCCATACTCGTAGCTGGCCATCAGCCAGGGCTCGGTCCAAATATCCCAATGCGAGTCGACTACCATCTTCGTCACAAAGGCTAGTAGCGGCAGGCCGAGCATATAGCCGCAGGCAGACATCGTCGCGTAGAAGCCTGCGCTTTTTTCTGCAGACAGCACGCCAGCCTTGTATAGGGCCATGCCGAGCAGCATCGGGAAGAGAACATCCCAGAGCAGGAATTTCAACATTGCCACAGTCTGTCCCTGAAAGGTGTTGCTGGCCCGGTGCTTGAGGTTATCTACATAGCCCTTGCGCATTCCTGCAATTTGCTCTTCGATCTTCGCCTTCCGTTTGACAATATCCCGACTGTCCAGGGCCTCCTGGTAGGCTTCAATCGCTTTCTTGTGTTCCTTTGTTCGCTTCTTCTCTTCCACTTTGATGGCGGCAATTCCTGAGTCTCTCTGATCGAACTGAGAGTAGACAAACCCTGCAGTGCTGAGATTGATGAGCAGAAACACTACGCCCGCAGCAATCAGCAATTTCTTGACTGGCAGGACGCGGAACACAAACAAACCCAATCCGGCCATGCCGTAGGAATAGAGAATGTCTCCCTCCCAGATGAAATATCCGTGGATCATACCGAAAAGAACAAGCCACAGATTCCGGCGCAAATAGATGTCGGCTGCACCGATCCCGGCACCCCTTCGCTCTGCACGCTCGGTCAGCAGGACGGCCCCAGCGCCAAACAACATCGAGAAAAGAAAGCGCATCTTCCCTTCAAAGAAGATCTGGTTTGCGCACCAATAGTAGAGGTTCCAGCCGGTCTCACCAGCCCAGGCGGAAGGGTCTCCGTAGGCTGCACCCGGTATGCCGAAATTCTGAATGTTCATCAGAAGGATTCCGAGCAAAGCGAAGCCTCGCAGCATGTCAACCGAGTTGATGCGTTCTTCTGCTGCTACCGGGGCAGTTTGTTCCATAAGATGATGATAGGGGTTTTTTCGAATTGGACAAGACGCAAGCTGTATTGATCTGGATGATGTTTCTATTGGCCGCCAACACTGGCGTCGTACTTACACTACTTCGCGAACGAATTGCCTTTCGGCGCATTCGCGATGAACTCGCCGGTTTGTTGCCGCCCGGCTACGATCCGAAACGACTCGACTATCCCTATATTTTCCCTTTCACCACACCGCCGGCCTGGGGGCGCGCGCTGCAGGATCACATTGATAAATTCCCGGATCATCAGCCGCGCATCTCCTGGCAACGCTTCGTCTCCATTCGCAACGTGCTGATGGTTGGAGAAGTTGTCACTCTGATTGCGTTCGTCGCATGGATGCTTCTGAGTTAGACTTGTGGGTTCAAATCTATTATGAAGTCCGTCGTCACCTTTGGTGAGATCATGCTCCGCCTGGCCCCCCCAGGCATGGAACGCTTTCTGCAGTCCCCTCAATTTGTTGCCACCTTTGGTGGCGGTGAAGCCAACGTTGCTGTCAGCGTCTCTGGCTTCGGCTGGCCAGCCCGCTATACGACGGTGCTGCCGGACGAGAATCCCATCAGTGACGCCTTCCTCGGCGAGATGCGCCGCTTCGGTGTCGACGTCTCAACGGTTGTCCGTGGGCCCGGTCGCTTCGGAATCTATTACGTAGAACCGGGTGCCAACCAGCGCGCCTCGAAGGTTCAATATGACCGCGAAGGTTCAGCGATTGCCATTGCCAAGCCAGGCGCGATTGATTTCGCCAAGGTGTTTGAAGGTGCCGGCTGGTTCCACATCACAGGCATTACCCCGGCGATCAGCCCTTCTGCCGCCGAACTCTCGATTGAAAGTGTCAAAGCCGCCAAGGCTGCCGGCCTCACCGTAAGCCTCGACCTGAACTTCCGCAAAAATCTCTGGAACTACGGCAAGAAGGCCGCCGAGGTGATGCCCCGGCTGGTCGAATACACCGACGTCATCATCGCCAACGAAGAAGATTGCCAGATGGCGCTTGGCATCGAAAGCGACGCGGATGTCCACTCCGGCAAGCTCGATCATTCTTCTTACGAACGACTCAGCGCCAAGGTTTTGCAAGCCTATCCCAACGTCAAGACTATTGCGATTACGCTTCGTGAATCCTTCAGCGCCTCCCACAATGGCTGGTCTGCCTGCCTCAACCAAGGCCACAACTTCATGGTGAGCAAGCACTATGACATCACCAACATCGTCGATCGCGTCGGTGGGGGCGATAGTTTCGCTGGTGGCCTGATTTATGGCCTGCTTGCTCTCGACACTCCCCAGGCCGCGCTCGAATTCGCTGTCGCTGCCAGTTGCCTCAAACATTCCATCCCTGGCGACTTCAAC
>CAZZGS010000542.1:0-3853 GCA_964653845.1 uncultured Bryobacter sp. | reverse complement strand
CCCAAGCCCCTCACGCCGTACTCCAGTCTGCCGCCCGCCACCTCGCAGAACTCCAGCACTCCGATGGTTCCTGGGCACAAACCCCAAGCTCCACAGAAACCGATGCCTACGCCACAGCAGAAGCTCTCTACGCCCTCGCCACCACCAAGTCCTGGCCATCCACTTCCAAGTCTTTCCAACTTGGCATCGACTGGCTTATCAAGCATCAAGCCGCCGATGGTTCCTGGCACGTCAAGAGCCGTATCAACACCAAGGCCCCTATCAGCCCACCCTATTTTGAATCTGGCTTCCCCTACGGGCACGACCAGTTCATCTCATGCGCAGCCACCGCTCTCGCCGTTCAAGCCTTGGCAGAAGCCCTCCCCTTGGTCCCAAATCCGGCGATGCCCCCGCCCATTCCCGGCTTTGACGACTCCAAACTCGCCTGGGTCAACACCGCTCTTTTCGGTACACCCGCAGAACTAGCCAAGATCGACCCCAACTCGGCCACCCCTGGCGGCACCACCGCACTCATGATGGCTGCCAACGATGCAGCCAAAATCGAAATCCTCCTTAAGCGAGGAGCCAACCCCAAGGCAATCACCAGAGAAGGCATCGACGCACTCATGATCGCCGCTCTCTTTAATGGCAACTCCAAGTCTCTCGATCTCCTTCTCAAGGCAGGAGCCGATCCCTCACCCAAACACAAGGTCCGCTTTGACGCACATGCCCTGGCACACGCCGTCATGACCAACGATGCAGCAATGGTTCAATTCCTCATATCCAAAGGAGCCGACCCCAACCGTCCCATGCGTCTTCTCGGCGGCTCACCAATGGCGCTCCTGAATATGGCTGCCGGCTACGGAAACCCGGAGACCATCCGCCACCTCGTTAAAGCAGGAGCCAAAGTCGATGCCCCCGACGACCTTGGAATGACGGCCCTCTCCTACGCCGCACTCGGCTTCCGCCCCGCCGCCGTCGAAACTCTCCTCCAACTCGGAGCCAACCCAAAACACAAAGACTCCTTCGGCCTGATTCCCTACGATCACACTAAAGCGGTAGCCCAAATTCCGGGCGAGTCTGCCGAAATCCTCAAAGCCCGTCACTAACCTCGTTGCCATCAATCGCAGGCCCTCAAGCTTTGCGCCAGCGTGGCACTGTCTCCCTACTCTTTAGAGCGGATTCACCGCTTCGACTTATGCTGCCAGCAGAACCGACCGCCCGGTTCTGCAATGCGTGAGCAGCGTTTGCCATCCTTAGTGTGTCCTGAGCAGCGGGCCTTTACTGCCACTTTCTGCCCCGGCGTCACCAGAGGCTGGCTGGCCTCGGCTTCTTCGACATCGTGCAACTGACGCTCGAGAAGTTCAATTTGCATCTGCATCTCAAACGCCTTCACCTTCATCTCGGCAATTTGCTGCCGCAACGCAAGCTTGTCCGGCTTACCCGTCTGCTGGGCAGTTGCGCAAACCAATACAAAAAGAAGGCAAAGGAATCGCATCAGGCAAGAAGTGCCCGAAGCTGGCGATTCCTCTCAACCAATTACCAATCCTTAGGCTTTCCACTTGTAGTAGAAAAACGTGAGCGGCGTCTTGCCGGTATTCCGGATATCGTGCATCTGATTCGCTGCCGAATACATCATGCTCCCTGCTCCAACTGCCTTGTCCTTACCCTTGAGTCCAATAATCCCGCTTCCCTCGGTCACCACCATGATTTCCTCTTCCTCATGCTTGTGTGGCGGATGCGGCGTTGTTCCAGGATTCAGCGTCACGCTGCCAGCCACCATCAACTTCAATTGATCCGTCGGCCCCTCAAAATACTTGCGGTGCAAACCAAAAGTCTCCTTAACCTCCGTCGTCTCCTTCACCGTATAGGTGAAGTCAGGCAGCTTCTTCTCGCTCTGCCCCATCATCAAGGCTGGAGCGACCAACCCCGGCAAAAACTTCCGTCTTGTTGCGTTCTTCATTTTCATTTCCTCTTTGCCAAACAAATGTATCCCAACGTGTAGTCCTGTTGGGAATCGAGCGAATCCATCCACCCCACCACAAGCGCCAAAGGCACCACCAACAGCGCTGCAAACGGCGTCAGCCACCCAGGCAGAAACTGCAATCCATTCATCAATCGCCTCGACAGCAGGCGAAAAAACCCGCCCCCTGGCACCAGCTTCACAACATCCCAACCATTCGCCTCCAACAATCGTCTCACTCCAAACTTCGTAAACCGCCAATAGTCATGCGGATGCTGATGCACCTCCCACTCATGCGGCACAACCAGATACAACATCGCACCACTACGCCCAACGCGCGCCATCTCCGCAATCGCCCCGCCAGGCTCGGTCACATGCTCCAGAGTCACCACACTCACAAACGCATCAAAACTTCCATCCCCAAAGGGCAGTCGCAAGAGATCCGCCACACAATCCAGTTTCGAATAATTCCAGGCCACATCCCCCACACCCAGATCCACGCCCAAATACTTCTGCCGCTCAAAATACTTGCGGTACTGTCCTTCTCCAGCCCCAGCATCGAGCACCGCACAACCCTCCGGCAGGGCCCGCGCAAACTCGATAACCCCATCCACAATCAGCGTCTCAAAGTAGAGGATCTCGCGCCGCAACCAACCCGGAATCAGCCGCCGCAACCCTGCGTAACTCATCGCTTCTTCCGCGCTTCCACCATCACCGTGCTCCCGGCTCGGCAAAGCGCTTCCACTGCACTCACCGGCAGGGCTGCCACCATCAAACCCAGATGCACCAGGTTCTTGATCAACCGCTGCGCCGGCGTCTCGGCAATCTTGCGAATCCTCCGCGCCATCGGGTCGAGGCTGGGCGCGATGCTGATCGAAAAGCCAGCCGGATTATCCCGCAAAGAAAAATGCTTCGTCCGCACCGGCTCAAAGCCGCACTTATCCAGCAGCACGTTCAAATCACTCAGCTTGAAATTATGCAAATGCCTCGGCACATCGATGCCATTCCAACTCTCTCCGAAAATCAGGAACTGCCAGCTCGCCGCATTCGGCACCTGTATCACCAGGCGCCCGCCAGGCTTGAGCAACCGGTGCGCCGCAGCCAGATACTCATCCGGCTTGTACAGATGTTCGAGCACATGAAACATGCTCAGCACAGACACACTCTCGTCCCGCAAAGGCGCCTGCGTCAGCGTCCCGCAAAAGGCTGGCACTCCATTCTGCCCCCAGGCAATTGCCGCCGCATCGAGCGAAAAGTCCGAGCCCAACACCTTGTGGCCGCGTTCCTTCAGCATTCGCAACAATAAAGCCCCGCCACACCCCACATCCATTACCAGGCCCTCACCGCCAGCCCCGCGAATCGCACCTTCCAAAAAGCGGATGTGGTCGAGCGAAACCAGCCGGCGATAGAACTCCTCAATCGCGGTGATCTTGCCACCGGAATCGTTGTGCCAGTAGTCCGCCGGATAGTAAGTCGCCAGTTCCGCAGGCGACGGCTTCGGATAGAGCCGAATCAGATGGCACCGCGAACACTCAACCACCACAAAGCTCTTCTCTGTCGTGCGGTACAAGCGATCGGTGGCATGAAAAAGCGAACGCATCTCAACCGAATTACAAGCCCCACATGCGTTCTCAGCCGCAATGGCGGCTTGTTGGACTTCGACACTGGAAATATCGTTCGGGATAATCGTCGATCTTTCAGGCGAGCTTCTTGCTCAATTCAGACAAACTCAACCGATACCGCCTCAGCAGCGCCACGACTTCCCTGTCGTTCAGCTTCCGTTTCTTGCGCCACTGGGTGCGCTTTAACCACATTTTGCCCAAGCCGCCAATGGCCTCAAGATCGGCACGCAACAACGTAGCCACAAGCTCTATCTTCGCTCGAATCCCCGCCACCTGTCCTGCCTCACCC
>CAZZGS010000541.1:0-3858 GCA_964653845.1 uncultured Bryobacter sp. | reverse complement strand
GTTGCAACGTCCCGGGCTGTATGTGCGTTCCCGCCTTGCGGCCCGGAAACAGATACTCCGTTGGCCTCTGTTGCTTCCAGTACGCCCGCAATACTTCGAGCAGGCTCTGGCTGAGTACGCTATAGCGGTCTTTGGCTCCCTTGCCCTGTTCGATGCGGATCACCATGCGGCTGGAGTCGATGTCGCTTACCTTCAGCTTGACGGCTTCCGAGATCCGCAAGCCCCCGCCATAGCAGACCATCAGAGCGGCGCGATGCTTGAGGATCCCGATCGGGGCAAAGAAGCGCTCGACTTCCTGCTGGCTGAGCACCACAGGCAGGCTTTGACCAGTGCGCTGCCGTCGAAAGTGCGCGTCGCTCCAAGGCAGATCCAGCGTTGTCCGATACAAAACCTTTGCTGCTGCGGTAAAACAGTTCACGCTCTGCGGTGACATCAGCCGGGCCTCAATCAGATAAAGCTGGTACTCGCGGATCGCCTCGACATCGAGCTCGCTCGGGCTCAGGTTGAAATACTTGGCGAAGCCCTCCAAATAATGGATGTAAGTGCGTTGTGTCTCCGGCGAGAAGTTGCGCAGGCGCGTGTCTTCCTGCATTCGCTCGCGTAAGGGAGTCATAGAGTATTGTTCCTCTTGGGTGAAGTAGGCTGCTTGTGCAGCCGTCTTCAATTGGACCCGAATGGATCGCCGGAGTCTCCCCTCTGCTGTGCGCGCCTTGGGCGCGCCTCCCGCCTCGCGGGTTAGTTCAACTATGGACAAGAACCTATTGTCCCGCTGAAAGAAGGAAATGTCAGCTTCCTGCAAATTGAAATCCAGCGACCGTAAGGACTGAAACAGTCCACTCGAGCTAGATCACAAGAAGCCGATGAAACTTCTGGCTCCGCCCAAGAGAATCAAGCACGGCGAATACTGTATCTCCGAACTCACCCGCCTGCCTCAAGTATTCCCTTGCTTGCGTCTTATCTTGGAACCTCTCTATCAGCTCCGCTTCCGGACAATTGGTTTCAATCAGAAACTTCTGATATTGCGCCGATAGTCGATCAATGTTGCTGCGCGCATCCGCGCTCGAAGACTCTTTATGCAGCCAATCCAGCCGCCCTGTTGGCGTCAGCCGGGTCATCGCGATCGCGTCCTGTGGCCTCACCGTTCCGGCAAGTTCATGCACAACCAACAAATACAAAATCCCTGAATAACAAGTCAGTAGCCGGCTATGCTTCAGCTTGTAATTCTTGATCTTGCCCTTCGCCTTCTTCTCCTCCGGCTCCCGCTCCGTCCGCGCCTCGTAATTGACACAAAATGTTCGCCACAGCCTCAGGATGTCGTTACACACAAACGCCGGGGTAAAGTTTTCCGAGTGATCTTCGTAATCGCGCCAGTAGGCGGCTACAACATCGCTGATCGCCTGCGCATAAACCACATCACCAATCAGGCACTGACTTTCCAGCAGCAGCAACAGTCTGGCGGTAAACGTATTCGTCGAGTCGTCTTCGGGCTTCCCAAGCGTTCCAGCCAGATCGCGAATGGAGTAGTGCACAAGATATTGCCCACCGCCTGTGAACTCAGGAAACTCCATCTGCCGGCATGTCTCAATCAGGTTAGCCTTGATACAAATCTCGTCCAGCCGGTTCAGGTGGCGCTTCTCTGAGCCATCCTTCTCCTTACTCGATCCACCCACGATAAAGATATCCAGATCGCTATGCTCGCCAGCCTCGCCCCGCCCGAACGATCCTGTTGCATAAACGCAAGCCTTGCCTTCGGCCAAGGTTTTCGCCGTTTGAAGTTGCCTCTGCAATTGGTTCATCTTCTCGGCCGAGTATTCCCGCCGCCTAACCAACTCGTCCATTGCCGCCTTTCCACTCAAAAATATTGGCGAACAGCTCTGCCTGCTCGATTGCATCATCCACCGCATGATGTGTGTGCGGATGGCCGGACTTGAGAAACCCTTCGATCTTCGACCGCCCAGCCTCGCCAATCGGGATCCCTGCCTTCACTGCGAAGGCTGTTTTGATGTCATAGCACTTGGAATAATCAAACGGCGAACCCTCGCGCGAGAACTGGAGGAAATACCAGTAAAGCCAGGTCCAATCGAAGCTCAACGGGTAAGCCACCAGCACAGGCTGCCCAAGCCCTGCGCTTCGCTTCACCCATTGGCCCGCCGCTGTCATCGCCTCTTCCGGCGATTGCCCGTGTTCCAGCAATCGATCTCGGTTCAAGCCATTCACTCGCAGCGCCTCAATCTCAAATTGCGCCGAGATCGGCTTCAACTCGGAGTAAAAGCTTTGATCGTGCTTCGAGGGTCGATGGAACACCTTTCCGTCAAAATTCCCCGCGTAAACCAATGCAAACGAAAGCATGGAAAACGGCCCGGGGATCGGCCCATCCGTCTCGACATCAGCCGAGAAATAGACATCTGTTCCTGCGGCAAACTGCCCCAGCGCTTGAGTTGAGGATCTGGCGCCAAGTACGCCCGGACTTTCAATGAGGACACCCATGAATCCAGAGGATACCAAGCGGTGCAACGAAGCGTAGTCCCTCCTGTCAAATCGAAGGAGCGACAACCTCGCCTCACCTCACTGCTTCCGCTTGCGAATAAACCACCGGCAATGGACCAAACGCCTCGGCTGGTAGCAGCCGCAGCCGTTTGGTCTCCTCGTCCCACCAGCGCCAACCCCAATGCCGCCAGGCCCCGGGCGATACCGCCTTCAGCTCTTGCCGCTGCTCGTCGAATGTGGCCCACTCGCCATCGGGCATGTGGGCGTAGGTTTCGAGGCAGGCCCCCGAGGCGGCGTCCCAAACTTTGAGCGTGCCGTCTAGTGAGGCGCTGAGCAGATGCGAGCCATCGGGGGAAAAGGCGCAACCCCAGACTGAGCGGGAATGGCCGGCGAGCGTTAGCAGGCATGCGCCCGTGGCCACGTCCCAAACTTTGAGGGTGCTGTCTTCTGAGGAGCTCAGGAGGCGGGCGCCATCGGGGGAGAAGGCGCAACCCCTGACCATGCTCCAATGGCCCGAGAGGGTTAGCAGGCATGAACCCGTGGCCGTGTCCCAAACTTTGAGAGTGCTGTCGACAGAGGTGCTGAAGATTCGCGTGCCATCGGGAGAAAAGCCGCAACCTAGGACGTGGTCGGAATGGCCAGAGAGGGTGAGAAGGCATGCGCCCGTGGCTGCGTCCCAAACTTTGAGGTTGCCGTCGAGAGAGGCGCTGACGAGGCGCGCGCCATCGGGGGAGAAGGCGCAACCCCAGACTGCGTTGGAATGGCCCGATATGGTGAGCAGGCATGCGCCAGAGGCCGAGTCCCAAACTTTGAGGGTGCGATCGTCTGAGGAACTGAGGAGGCGCGCGCCATCAGGGGAAAAGGCGCAACCCCTGATCGAGTTGAAATGGCCATTGAGTGTGAGAAGGCATTCGCCAGAGGCAGCGTCCCAAACTTTGAGGGTGCGGTCGCCTGAGGCGCTGACGAGTCGCGCGCCATCGGGGGAGAACGCGCAATCCCAGACTGCGTTGGAGTGGCCGTCGAGTGTGAGAAGGCATTCGCCAGAGGCCGCGTCCCAAACTTTGAGGGTGCAGTCGCGAGAGGCGCTGAGGAGGCGTGCGCCATCGGGGGAGAAGGCGCAACCCAGGACAAAGCCGGAATGGCCAGAGAGAGTAAGCAGGCATGCGCCCGAGGCGGCGTCCCAAACTTTCATGGTGCGATCGTGAGAGGAGCTGAGGAGGCGCGCACCGTCGACAGAAAAGGCGCAACTCGTGACTGGGATGGAATGGCCCGGGAGACGGGCCTGCCCCACCACCAAGCCCTTCTTCACCTGCGGCTCCAAACTACTGCTGGCTTGCCGCCTCCACTGCACATCGAGTCGCGTCTCCCGCA
>CAZZGS010000540.1:0-3865 GCA_964653845.1 uncultured Bryobacter sp. | reverse complement strand
AGACTAACAGACCGGCGAGGGCAAGCAGGGTGTTGGGGGCGCGGAGGTTGCCGAGGGTGACCGTGGTGGCGGGGTCTGGGACGATGATGCCAGCGTTCTTCAAGCCGATGAAGGCGATGAAGAGGCCGATGCCGACGGCTACGGCGGAATAGAGTTCTGGTGGCATCGCTTCGACGATCTTTTGTCTGAGGCCGGTAAGGGTGAGTAGCAGGAAAGCGACGCCGGAGAGGAAGACGGCACCGAGGGCGACTTCCCACTTTACGCCCATGCCCTTGACGACGACGTAGGTGAAGTAGGCGTTGAGGCCCATACCGGGGGCGAGGGCGATCGGGTAGCGGGCGTAGGCGCCCATGAGGATGCTGCCGAAGGCGGCGCTGAGGCAGGTTGCGGCAGTGACTGCGCCGAAAGGCATGCCGGTTTCGGCGAGGATCGACGGGTTCACGAAGAGGATGTAAGCCATCGTGATAAACGTCGTGGCCCCAGCCAGGATCTCAGTGCGCCAATTGGTGTTTAGGGTTTTGAATTCGAAGTAGGTTTCGAGCCGTTCTAGAATCGCCATCGAAGTTGTAAGGATACTCCACGTCCGGGGCCGTCGACGCCCCAACTCATGCCGCGATAGTTTTTGTCGGCGAGATTGGATGCATCAAGGAAGAGGCTGAGTTGATCGGAGAAGCTGTAGCCGCCGCGCAGGCCGATGACGCCATAGCCGGGCAGGACAGGGAAGAGCGGGGTGCCGCCGAGGCGGTCCTGCAATTGAGTGAGGGTGAGCGGTGAAAGGGCGGCGAGGCTTGGGTTGTTGTTGTAGAAGGTGGCGATCTGGGCGCGGGTACGGTTGGCACCGATGCGGCGGTCGTTGAGGGCAAGTTCGCTGAGGCGGTTCTGACGGTCGTTGAGGGTCCAGTAGGGTTCCACCCAGAAGCGCTTGCCGGCTGGGTTCCAGCGTAGCTTGAGATAACCCATGGCGGGAGGGTATGTTCCTTCGATGTTAGGGACACGACCGTTTGCAGGGTCGTCGGCGCGCAGCCAGGTTACGCCTTCCTCCAATGTGAGGCCGCGGCGGGGGGACCATTCCAGGCGCTGCTCGATGCCTTTGAAGATGGCTGCATTCTGGTTGCGTTTGGCGATGACGGGGGAGTTGGAAATACCGACAAAGACAGCGCCGTCGGCGCGTTGGTTGATGACGCGTTCGCCGGAGATTACCTGGCCGATTGCGCCCTGGGGCAGAAGCAGGATTTGAGAGACGATGACGTTGCTGATGCGGGAGCGGAAGCCGGTGAGTTCCCAGGTGAGCTTGCGGCCTCGGAGTCTAAAGCCGAGGTCGACGTTGTCGCTGAGTTCGGGGTTGAGGCCCGCTGGCGGGAGAGCTTCAAAGCTGCCGTTGCCCTGGAGGCCTCGCGCACCGAGGTCGGTCATGCTGGGGGCGCGGAAGCCTCGACTCACGTAACTGTGAAGCGAGAACCAGCTATTGGCGCGAAGCACTGCACCGATGCGGCCGGTCCAGGCGTTTGCCGTGATCGTTTCAAATTGCCCGCCACCCCAGCGGACTGCGCCGCTGACACGCAGGCGCTGCTGCCAAAGCAGGACGCTGTCCTGGGCGTAGATGCCGTATTGCTTGTAGGTTGCGCCGTCGGCAATGCGTGGGAGCGTGTTTTGCGCGGGGCTTTTGAGGCTGTCGAAATAAGCTTCACCGCCGAAGTAGAGATCGTTTTGCCAGAGGCGTTTGGCGGCCTGAGCCTGGGTGCCCCAAGTGCTTGTGCGTTCGTATTGGCGCTGGATGCGGGCAGTGGGGTTGGCCTGGTTGATGCGTTCTTCACGCTGGGCTGCGTAGCTGACCGAGGCGCTGACCAGGTCGAAGCCAGCGAAGTTGGTGCGGTTGTTGCGAAGATAGGCGAAGTCTCCCATGATGTTGGCAACTGCGGCGAGGCGCGCTCCGTCGCCGCCTAGTAGTTGGTCGGTACGCTTGGCGCCGTCTTGCTGGTCGCGTTCGTAATGGATGATCCAGTCGGCGGATTTTGATTCTTTGAGTTGGCCGTGGAAGCTGCCTCCGTATTGGGTGAAGGCGCTGTCGGGTTGACGCCCATAGAAGGGCAAGTTGAGGAAGCGAGTCATTGCCGAATGATTGTCGATACCCTGCCCGGTGCGGAGCGTGTTGACCCGTTGTGAACTGCCTCGTATCATGATGCCGCCTCTCGTGAAGGTGCGGGCGAGGGTGAGGCCGTTGCCCAAGGTGTTGGAGGCGCTGGAATAGAAGGGGGTCCATTCAAGGCGGGGGCTTAGTTTCTCCGGGCTGCGCGAGATGATGCTTAGGACGCCGCCAAGAGAGTCGCTACCGTATTGGGCGCTATTGGGGCCACGGAGGACTTCGACTTGTTCGATGCCGCCTGTGTCGAGCAAGTTGAAGAAGGTGCTGACGCCGCCCCGGGCTGCTGATGTAGAGTAGCGCACTCCGTCGCGATAGACGACAACCTTGTTGCCGGTGAGGCCACGGATATAGATTCCGCCCATAAATGTGGACGTGCGTTGGGTTTCGAGGCCTACTTCTTCCCGGAACGCATCGTTCAGTCCGACGGAGACTCTTTCGCGCAGACGCTCCAGCGAGATCGAATTGACGCGCTGGGGCACCAGGTCGAGGGATTCCTTCTTGCCAGCCTCTGCAGTAACGGTGATCGCATCTTTTCTCTCGATAGGTTGCGTTTGCGCAAGGCATAGCACCACCGGGAGTTGGAGAATCATTTCGTTATTGTAGCGAGCGTTGGGCCCTCTAAGCCTAGTAAAATAGAGGATTCGCTACACACCCCACATGCCATTCCGTACAGACGACGTCCGCATTCGCGGCATCCGCGAACTTACCCCGCCGGTTGAGATTCTTAAAGACCTCCAGCCCACAGAAGAACTGACCCGCCAGATCATCGAAACCCGTGCCGCTTTGCACGAGATCATCCATGGCCGCGACCAGCGCCTAGTGGTGGTTGTCGGGCCCTGCTCGATTCACGATGTCGATGCGGCGATTGAATATGCCGGCCGTTTGCAGGAGATGGCCAAGTCTTTTGATGGGCAGCTTTTGACGCTGATGCGCGTTTATTTTGAGAAGCCGCGCACGACCGTTGGCTGGAAGGGGTTGATCAACGACCCGTCGCTGGACGAAAGCTTCAACATCAACGAGGGCATTCGCCGGGCCCGCAAGCTACTGCTCGACCTTGGCAATATGGGCTTGATGTCGGGGACAGAGTACCTGGATATGATTTCGCCGCAGTACATCGCCGACCTGATTGCGTGGGGAGCTATTGGCGCGCGGACAACCGAGAGCCAGAGCCATCGCCAGTTGGCCAGCGGTTTGTCTTGCCCGGTTGGATTCAAGAACGGCACCGATGGCAATGTGCGCATCGCGATTGACGCGATTCGTGCGGCCAAGGAAGCGCATCACTTTTTGAGTGTGACCAAGACGGGGCATCTTGCGATTGTGGAAACCGATGGCAATCCGGATTGCCATTTGATTCTGCGCGGCGGGAAGCTGCCGAATTTTGATGATGAGTCTGTTTCGAGTGCGCTCGATACGTTGCGCGCGCAGAAGCTTCCAGATCGTTTGATGGTGGATTGCTCGCACGCGAACTCGCAAAAGCATGCGGCGAATCAGACCATTGTGGGGGACTCGATCGCAGAACAGATTGAGGCTGGCCAAGCCGGGATTTTTGGTGTGATGATTGAGTCGAATATCGTGGCTGGCCGGCAGGATCTGGTTCCTGGTAAGCCGCTCACGTTTGGGCAATCGATCACCGATGAATGCATCGATTTGCCGACTACGGAGCGGATGCTCGAAAGGCTGGCCGAGGCATGCCAAAAGGCGAGAAGCTAGTCAGGCTTGCGA
>CAZZGS010000539.1:0-3867 GCA_964653845.1 uncultured Bryobacter sp. | reverse complement strand
TTTCAGGAGTTTCTTGGATAGATATTCTGAATATCTGAATATCAGAATTGAATTGATTTGCTTCATTGCCGTTTTGTGCGCATTGCTAAATCAAATTGGGGCTTCGCGATTGAAGAGTTTGTTAGGCCAAACAAAGTTTGTTGCTATTGGCGCACCGACTTTACTGGAGGCGAGCCTGGTGATAAGCTCTCTTGGCGTGGACGGGAGATATGCGGTTGAAGGCTTTATTCGTGATTGTGGGGCTGAGGTCTTGGAGTTCAGGCGAGATCATTCCGAGATGGCGCTGGGAGCATTCCTGCGTTTCGGAAAAGGTATGCACCCGGCGGGGCTTAATTTTGGAGATTGTATGAGTTATGCCTTGGCTCGGATGAGTGGACTGAAACTTGTTTACACCGGTAACGATTTTGGCATGACAGATCTGGTGAATCTGGAGAGACTGGACTAGAGGTGTTCGATGGCTGACATGATCGACTTGCGCAGTGACACAGTAACGCGGCCGACGGCTGAGATGCGTGCGGCGATGGCTGCTGCCGAGGTTGGCGATGACGTCTATGGTGAAGACCCGACGTTGAACCGGTTAGAAGAGCGCGCGGCGGAGATTCTCGGTAAAGAAGCCGGATTGTTTGTTCCTACGGGGGTGATGGGGAATACGATCGGGATCAAGATTCACACCGAACATGGGCAGGAAGTGATCTGCGATTCGCGCGGGCACATCCTGAACTACGAGTTGTCGATGATGGCCTGGTTTGCCGGTTGTGTGGCACGGGCGATTCCGACTGCGGACGGTTTGCTTGATTGGGCGCGGGTGAAGGCGGAAATTCGACCGTTGGGACCGCACGCTGCGCCAACCGGGCTCATTGAAGTTGAGAATTCTCACAATGTGGGCGGGGGAACGGTATACCCGCAGGCGCAACTTGACGCGATTTGCGATGGTGCGCATTCGATGGGGTTGCCTGTTCATATGGACGGGGCGCGTTTGTTTAATGCGGCTGCTGCGGCAGGACGCGGGGTTGCGGAGATCACGGCCAAGGTAGATACAGTCATGTTCTGCCTCTCGAAGGGGCTGGGCGCGCCGGTTGGCAGTATGTTGGTTGGGCCTCAGGCGCTGATCGACAAAGGCCGCTTGTATCGTAAACGGCTGGGCGGCGGGATGCGGCAGGCTGGAATTCTCGCGGCGGCAGGATTGATTGCGCTCGAGAAGATGCCGTCACGCCTCGGTGAGGATCACGCCAACGCCCGGATGATTGCAGAACGAATTTCTGTAATGCCGGGCATCACGATCGATGCATCGAAGGTAGTAACGAATATTCTGATATTCGATGTGGCCGGGACGCCCTGGACTGCGGCTGAGTTTTCAGCTCGTATGACGGAGCGTGGCGTGCTGATGAGCGCCTTTGGGCCGACGCTGGTGAGGATTGTCACTCACTATGACGCCACTAAAGCGGCTTGCGAAATTGCCGTTGAGAAGATTGAGGAGATGTTGAAGCAATCATGAATCCACTTTTGCGAGTACCTTTTGAGATTCCTTTTGACCAGATTGAAGTGGCGCATATCGTGCCTGCCGTGAGGGAGCTGATTGCCGAGTCACAGGCGAACATAACTTCGATTGAAGACATTGCCGGGGCCCGGACCTTTGCCAATACTTTATCGGCGCTGGACGAATCGACCGTGAACCTCGAAAATGCGATGGCTGTTGTGCGGCACATGGAATGCGTGTCGAACTCGCCTGAGCTGCGCGAGGCGGTGCAGACAATTGACCCGGAAGTGAGCGGCTTCTATGCTTCAATCCCTCTGAACGCAAAACTATGGAGTGCGATACAGGGTGTGAGTGAAGATGGCTTGAACCGGCTTGAGAAACGGTTTCTTACCAAGCAGGTGGACTCATTCCGCCGGCATGGCGCAGAGCTCGATCCTGACCTTAAGGCGCGGCTGCTGGCGATCGACGTGGATTTGCAGGGCCTGTGCACAAAGTTCTCGCAGAATGTGTTAGATGCGACAAATGCTTTTGAGCTGATTGTTGAGGATGAGGCACGACTGGCGGGCTTACCAGAGAACGCTAAGGCAGCGGCAAAGGCGAGCGCTGAGGCCAAGGGTAAAGCGGGGTACAGGTTTACTCTGCAGGCACCAAGTTTTGTGCCGGTTTTGACCTACCTCGATGACGCTCCGATTCGGCGGCAACTCTGGCAAGGCTACAACGAGCGTGCTACTGAAGGCGCTTACGATAATCGCGATCTGATGCGGCAGGTGCTGACCTTGCGTCGGGAGAAAGCTCTTCTGCTCGGGTATTTCACCTTTGCCGATTTTGTGCTAGCCGATCGGATGGCGCAACGGGGGGCGATTGCTCGCGAGTTTGTGTATGAGTTGGAAAAGGCGACGCGTGACCGGTTTGTAGAAGAACATGAAGCGCTTGAGGCCTTCAGCGGTCAGAACTTGGAGCCTTGGGATGTAGGCTACTACGCCGAGAAGCAGCGACAAGCGCTCTACGATTTTGATGAAGAAGCGTTGCGACCCTATTTTTCGGTGGATCGTGTCGTGGCCGGAATGTTTGAGCTTTGCGAGAAGCTGTTTGGGATTGAGGTCAAACACATTCCAGACGCCAGGGTGTACGAGCCGGGCGTTCGCTACAACGAGATTTATTCAGACGGCCGGATGATAGGAGCGTTCTACGCGGATTGGTTTCCGCGTGAGTCCAAACGCGGTGGAGCGTGGATGGAAGCGCTGCGCACCGGTGGGCCGCAGGCAGACGGCAGTTTTGCTCCCCACCTGGGAGTGATTTGCGGCAATATGACCCCTCCAATGCCCGATCAGCCAGCGCTGCTGACTCATCGCGAAGTAGAAACGATCTTTCACGAGTTCGGCCATTTGTTGCACCATTGCCTTAGTGAGGTGCCGTTGAGGAGCCTGAGCGGCACCAATGTGCCCTGGGACTTTGTGGAGTTGCCGAGCCAGATTATGGAGAACTGGTGCTGGGAGCGCGAGTCGCTTGATTTCTTCGCGCGTCATCACGAGACGGGTGAGGCTATTCCAGAAGAGCTTTTCCAGAAGATGAAGCGGGCGCGCACTTACCGGGCCGCCTCAGGACAAATGAGGCAGTTGGGTTTTGCGACAGTAGATCTGGTGCTCCATACCGAATTTGTCCCAAATGTGGAAGTAGACCTGGTGGCGCTGGCTAATGAAGTTTTGCAGCGCTTCACGCCGATCACTTTACCTGAGAAGTATGGAATGATCCTGGGCTTTACTCACCTTTTCTCAGGGCCTGTTGGTTATGCAGCCGGCTATTACAGCTACAAGTGGGCGGAAGTTCTCGATGCCGACGCCTTCTCGCGGTTTAAGGAAGAGGGTGTGCTTAATGAATCGGTGGGCCGGGAGTATCGAGACAAGATTCTGGCCAAGGGGAACAGTGAAGAGCCGAGAGACCTTTTCCGTAGTTTTATGGGGCGTGATGCTACACAAAATGCACTTTTAGAGAGAATTGGTCTAGTTGTATGGCTTTGATCTTCTGAATTTCAGATATTCTGATGGTATGAGTGAAGAGTTTCTTCAAATGGGTAAGAGGGGCACGGTTGTGATCCCTGCGAAGTTGCGCAAGAAGTTGGGACTCACTGACGGCTGTTTACTGATGGTGAGTGAAATAGAAGGAAGTGTGAGGCTGCGACTGGCCAAGGTATTGAACCTGGATGTGGACGCACGTTTGAAGATGGCGCAGCGGCTTTTGAGTGGGGCGGAGGATCTGGGGGAGTATTTTGCGGCGATAGAAGAAGTGCGCCGAATGGGAGTTGAGCCTGACGAAGTGCCGCATGAGCGGTGCTCGGGAGAAAAGAGTACAAAACAGTGACTTCTGACCCGATGGTGGTAAAAATCCTTTCA
>CAZZGS010000538.1:0-3869 GCA_964653845.1 uncultured Bryobacter sp. | reverse complement strand
ATCCTTAGGGGAGCGGGGGATTTTGTGGCATTGCTCCGCTATCGGTGCGGGGATCTGCGCCCGCGAAGTTCACCATTCGCTTGTGGTCGTGCATGACGGCTTCGCCGTTGCCCATGGCGCTGGAGTACCCGTTGAGGGGAGTGATCAGGTGGCCGCGCTTTTGCAGGTCGAGGCGGACCGATTCGGGGATGCCCGATTCCATTTGCAGGTCACAGCCTTCGAAGGTGCCTTTGGTGAAACGGGGAACTTCCATTGCGCGCTGGACGTTCATTCCGAAGTCGACGATGTTGGCTACGAATTGTGCGTGGGCCTGGGATTGATTCCAGCCACCCATGATTCCGAAGCCGATGGCAACGTCGTCCTTCTGCATGAAGGCAGGGATGATCGTATGGAGGGGGCGTTTGCGGCCGAGGAGACTGTTGGGCTTGCCTGCTTCAAGGTCAAAGCCGGCACCGCGATTGTGGAAGGAAAAGCCTGCGCCGGGAGCGACCATACCGGTGCCATAGCCGGCGTAGTTGCTCTGGATCAGCGAGACGATGTTGCCATCCTTGTCGACGGTTGAAAGATAGATCGTCTCTTTGCCGCGGGCATTGAGGGACTGGCTGATCTCACTTGGCAGAACTTTGCAGGTGGCGTGTTTCATGTCAATCAAGGCAGCGCGCCTGGCGGCCAGATCTTTGGACAACATCCCGTCTACCGGCATCGGGCCGAAGCGTGGGTCGCCGACGTACTTTGCCATGTCGGCGTAGGCGAGCTTCTTGGCTTCAATCATCACGTGCAGGGCGGCTGCGGAATTGTGGCCGTATTCGGCGATGGGGAAGGTCTCCATGATGTTCAACATCGAGAGTGCAGCGATGCCCTGGCCATTGGGTGGCAATTCGTAAACCTTCCAGCCACGGTAGGTGGTGGAGATAGGTTCTACCCATTCGGGTTCGTATTCGGCGAAGTCGGCGAGAGTGTGTGCGCCGCCTTGCTCCTGGAGGAATTTCACGAGGTTGGAAGCCATTTTGCCTTTGTAGTAAGCGTCGCGACCTTGGGCGACAATCTGGCGCAAGGACTCGCCGAGGGCAGGGTTCTTGAAGGTGTCACCGAGGCCGGGCTTCACGCCATTCGGGACGTAAGTGTTGGCATAGCCGGGCTGCTTCATCAGCTTCTGGCTGACCCAGGAGCGAGCGCCCCATTCTGGCATAGCAAAGCCGTTTTCGGCATAGTAGATGGCTGGTGCCAAAGTTTTAGAGAAGGGCATGGTACCGAAGCGTTTGCGTAAGGCTTCCCAACCGGCAACTGCACCGGGCACCGTGATTGCGTGCACTCCGATCGGATCGATCTTCTCGATACCCTTGCTTTTGAGGTGCTCAACGGTGAGGGCTTTGGGCGTCCAGCCGCTGGCGTTGAGGCCGTAGACCTTGCCTGTCTTTGCTTCATAGTAGATGGCGAAGAGGTCGCCACCGATGCCGTTTACATAAGGCTGTGTCAAACCAGTTATGGCATTGGCGGCGATGGCTGCGTCGATTGCATTGCCGCCCGCTTCGAGGATGCGCGCACCGGCTTGCGAGGCGAGGAATTGCGGGGCGGCGACGATGCCAAACTTCGTTACGATCATCGAGCGGTGCTGGTCGCGCCCGACGGGCGGGACGGTGTTAGGAGTTTCTTGCGCCAGGGCGAGAGCGAACGTGGAGAAGCAAAGAAGTTTGAGACGCATGGGAATTCTTCAAAGTGTATCTCTTTTCAGGCTCTTCTCGATAGCGGCTGCCGAACCGTCGCGCAGCCAGCCGTCGAGTTGGCCTACTTCTTTAAGCTGTTGGCCACGCCGGCGAGGGACTTCAAAGTAGTTGCAGGATACTTCTTCGAGGGCGGTCATGTCGCCCCAGAGCCGTTCAAACTGAGCGACCGGGTAGATGTCCTCCTGGCCTCGTCCCCAGCGCTTTTTGACATCTTTGATGGTGATGTAGCTGGGTACGCGTTGGGCTGTCTTGCGTACGGCCTCATCGACAATAATCTTGTCGTGAAGACTGGTGCGGTTGAGGCCAAAAGCCTTGAGCATTTTGTCGATGGTGATCCAGTAGGTGCTGGCGTTGTAGTAGCTGAGGGCGAACTCGGCTTCTTCGCTGGGGAGTGCGAGGCCTTCTACGAGTCTTGGTTTGCCGTCGACCCTTGCAAGGCTGCCACCGTGGTCGCCGAATTGCTTTTGCACGACTTCGACGCTGAAGGTGGAGCCGGATTCAATGTGAGCACCGAGAAGTGACTCGTCAAGGGTAGCCCCCAGGGTATCGACGTTATGGAGCAGAAGGTATTCGAGCTGTGGCTTGTCGCTCAAAAGGCGAGCGAGCAAGCCATTACGTAGCATGTTGGGGATTTCATACCAGTGGCCCACCGGGTGGATGCACTGGTGAGAGAGGTTGGCACGGTAGTCGCTAGCCTCTTTCATCTGCTCGACCCAGCGCATGAGGCCGGCGCGACCGCTGGCTCGTACCTTCTGCTTCTGTTCATCGAGTCGTTGCTGCGGGAGGACTTCCCAGAGGTAGCGCAGATCGGCCAGGGTTGGGATCATGCGCAGTCCGATGCTGCGGCCTTGTGAGACATGTACTTCGAGTCCATCGAAATGGCTATCGAGATTTTTAACGTGCTCGGCGATGGGTGCGCCGGTCAGATAGCTGGTAGTTACGATGTGAGGGATCGTTGCTCCATAAACCTCTTGGGCCACTTTGGTTTTGGCCAGGTGCACGTCGAGGAAGTTGAAGTAGCGGCCGTCGAAACGATGGAAGGGGATGAGGGCTTTTACTGTGCCGGCGCCTTTGGTCCAGCGGCTTCCTACTCCACCGGCAAGAGTGACTACGGCTACCTTGCCAGTATGAATCGCCTCGCGCCCGGTGGATGCGTGGGCCTGGCTTGGCTTGGTGAGGTCGCCTGGCTTGACGTCTTCGATTGCCAGATTGGAGGGCAGAATGTTTTTTGCCATCCCGATGCGATTGGAGAGGTAATCGGCGCGAAGGCGCTCGTGGGCGTTTGGATCAAAGCCAAGCGACCCGAGCAGGGAATCGAGCTCGTTGCTTTGCTGGGCCGAGTTTTGTTGCTGAGGGAATAGGCGTTCAAATAGCGCGCCAGTGAGGTCTGGATAGTTTTCGGCGACACGACCGAGTTCGGATCGCCGTTCTTCGGTAAGCTCTGAAGCTGGAACACGCAAGAGAGCCGGGACGGTGAAGAGATGGTATTTGCGGCTTAGCAGGGCGTTGGCATTTTGCTTCAGTTCGGCGGTGGTGCCCTTGCTGTTGATCGCGAAATTGTAGACTACCGGAGTGATGGCGAAGGGGACTGAATGTTCGAAGCGCTTTTTCACGCTAGCAAGGATTTGCACCATTTCTTCTGCGGCCTGGTCGCGGATGGCAGGATCGAAGACGAAACCCATGCCGCCGCCGCTCATGCCGCCAAGCATCCAGAAGCCCCAGAACTGCTGTTTGAAGCGAGTGCGACAGGCTTCGATCAAAGCTTCGGTGTAGGCATTGGCGGCCCACGGGATGATGGTTTGAATTGGGCCGTCGTAGTTGCGCTGAGTGAGTTCGGCTACCTGCTTGATGTCGCCGGCCTTGAGGGCGTTGAGCATTTCGTCGAAGATCGAGATGGCCTCCTGGCGACCAGTCCATTCCTTGTCGCTGCGCAGGAGATAACGCTCGGTGCACATTTCGAGGATAGGCCCGACGTCCTGGCTCATGCCGCCGTGGACGACTACGAGCGATTGTTCGAGTTTGAGTTGGGCATCGGGGGCGAACAGAAGGGTGTGTTTGGGAAGGAGTTGGCCACGGCTGAGACTTGGAGAAGTTTCGAGTACGCCTTCGATCAATTTGATGCCGGGCCAGACGCCGCCTGAATCC
>CAZZGS010000537.1:0-3870 GCA_964653845.1 uncultured Bryobacter sp. | reverse complement strand
TGTTCCTGACGAGCATAGGCTACCGCTTCGGTCCGGACTGGGGACCGTGCGGCTGGTGGCGACCTTCTCGCTCGAGCTGCGGGCGATTTCTTCACGCACTTGGGATAGACGCAGGCCACGCTCGTGGAGGAGTTCTGCGGCGTAGCATTTTTCTTCACGAAGGATGCCGAGCAGGAGATGCTCGGTGCCGATGTGTTTGTGATTGAGCCGCTCCGCTTCTTCTGCACCATAGGCGAGGACGCGCTTACACTCGTGGCTGAGAGGGAGATCGACTGAGGTCGAGACCTTCTCGCGAATGGTGGTGTGGGCTTCGATCTGCTTGCGGATCGACTCAATGGCGGCTTGCGAGCGCAGGAAGCGGTTGGCTAGGGCCTTGTCTTCCCGCAAGAGCCCGAGCAACAAATGCTCGGTTTCAATATACGGACTGCCAAACTGGCTCGCCTCATAACGGGCGAAAAAGATGACTCGCCGTGCCTTCTCTGTATAACGCTCAAACATGGCTTTGTGCCTCCATTGTAACTTCTCTGAAAGGGGGGAGATTGGACTCGATTGCGAAAAGACCGCCCTTGGCGAGGCGGAGCGTGCGGGTGCAGCGGCTGGCAAGGGCGGAACTGTGGGTAACGATAACGCTGGTCAATTGGAACTGGGCCTGAAGACGCTCGAGCAAGTCGAGGATTTGTGAAGCCGTCTGCTCATCTAGATTCCCCGTGGGCTCGTCAGCTAGTAAATATTTGGGTTGGCCAACGAGGGCGCGAGCCAGGACAACACGCTGTTGCTCGCCACCGGAGAGTTCTCCGGCACGATGCTCGAAGCGGGCGGCGAGGCCGACCTCGGTGAGCATCTTTTCGGCTTTCGGTTTGGAGGAGGATGGATCTTCACCGCGAACCAGAAGCGGCATCATTACGTTTTCTAATGCTGTGAATTCGGGTAAGAGGCTCTGGACCTGCCAGACGAAGCCGATTTCGCGGTTGCGAAAGTCAGCGAGTTCGCGTTGGTTAAGGCGGGTAATGTCGGTGTCCCCGAAGCGGATAGCGCCGCCTGAGGGGGTGTCGAGGCCACCGAGGAGATGGAGGAGCGTAGATTTGCCAGCACCAGATTCTCCGATCAGCGCCAGACGTTCTCCAGGATTGACCACAAAGGTCATATCGGCAAATATCGTCAGCTCGTTAGCACCGCGATAGGTCTTGGCCAGACTTTCGACACTGATGGAGTTTGACATTTGCGAGAGTCCCTGTATGAATAGATTCTCGCAGGTCTCAATCGGTTGCGGGGTTAGACGATTGGGGAGGGTCGGGAAGTTGAGCTGGCAACGGGCCGTCGCCTGACGAAATTTGGTCGGTGAGAAGCCAGTCAACTTATTGATCTTGTGTGGATTTGCTTTGGTAGCTTGTTTGCTTCCTCCTTGACATGCAAAGAAGACGAATACTTCACGCGATGGCTGGTATTGGAATTGCCGCCACCGGAAATGCGCAGGCCAGCGCTATGACCTATCGGCAGTTTGGCAAAACAGGCGAAAAGGTATCGGCGATTGGACTTGGCGGCTATCACATAGGTATGCCGAAGGAAGCTGAAGTGGGAATCCGAATTGTCAGGACTGCGATCGATCAAGGCATCAACTTCATGGATAATTGCTGGGACTATCACGATGGCGAAAGTGAGCGAAGAATGGGGATGGCTCTCGGGGATGGATACCGGAAAAAGGTATTTTTGATGACTAAGTTCGATGGGCGGACCAAGGATTCAACTTCGCGGCAAATTGATGAGTCGTTGAAGCGATTGCAGACGGATCACGTGGACTTAATGCAATATCACGAGAATATCCGAATGGAAGATCCCGACAGGTTCTTTGCCTCAGGAGGGCCGCTGGAGGCACTGCTGGAGGCGAAGAGGGCCGGCAAGATAAGATATATCGGATTTACCGGTCATAAGGATCCGGCGGTGCATTTAAGGATGCTTGAAGTGGCGGAGGGACATGGGTTTCAATTTGACTCTTGTCAGATGCCATTAAATCTCATGGACGCGCATTTCCGAAGCTTTGAGAAACTTGTGCTGCCTAAATTGGTGAGTGCCGGGATTGCCGTTCTGGGGATGAAGCCCATCGCAAGCGGAAAAATCCTGGCGAGCAACACGGTGAGTGCTGTGGAGTGTTTGGAGTATGCCCTTAATCTTCCTACCACGGTGGTGATTACCGGATGCGAGAGCCTCGAGAGGCTAGAGCAGGCGGTTGCAGTGGGACGAAACCATCGACCAATGGATGCGGCGAAGTTGGCATCATTACTTAGAAAGACAAAGACCGCAGCTATGGATGGGAAGTTTGAAACTTTCAAGACGACCACTGAGCATGACGGAACTGCGAAAAACCCGCTTTGGATGAGTTGAGGAATGTAGATGCTATAAAAGTGAGATGATTTTTCGCACTTCTTTGGGGCTTGCCTTCTCTACTTTGCTGGTTTGCGGGCAGGATGCCCGGGTTTCCGCCCCGACGGCTTCCAGCCCTACGGCAGTTGTGGCCCGGGATCACAATGCCGATGTACTGATTCGCGCTTTGACTGTGCAGAAGTGGTACGCGCAGCTTGGGGATATCGCTGAGGTGAACGAGATTCGGTATACGAGTGCACCTCCTCATAAGCCTTCGAATCCAACAGCGCCGGGGGCCAAGAATCCGCTGATCATTCATGCCATGACTTTTGTCCCGAAGAATCTGGATAGGACCAAGAAGCAGCCGCTTATTGTGTTTGCGCACCAGGGGATCCATAGCGACTTTGGGCGTGATCATGAGTTTGGAGCCGTGCGGGAACTGGTGCAACAAGGCTATACGGTGATTGGGCCGGATTACCGGGGGAGCACGGGGTATGGGGCTGGTCTGTATAACGAGATCGATTACGGCGGGCTTGAGGTGGAAGATGTTTTTCAAGCGCGGGAGTGGATGCTGGAGAACTATGAGTTCCTCGATTCGAAACGCGTGGGGATAATTGGGTGGAGCCATGGGGGGATGATTACGCTGATGAATGTGCTGCAGCATCCGGGGGCTTATGCGGCAGCTTATGCGGGGGTGCCGGTGACGGATCTGGTGTTGCGGTTGGGTTATCGCGATGCGAGTTATCAGGCGATTTTTTCTGCGCCGCAGCATATCGGGAAGACGGTGCAGGGGGATATTCAGGAGTATTTGAAGCGGTCTCCGATTACTCATGCCGATAAGCTGGAGACGCCGCTGCTGATTCACGGGAACACGAATGATGAAGACGTAAACGTGATTGAGGTGGAGCGGTTTGTGCAGGCGCTAAAGGCGGCGGGGAAGAAGTTTGAGTACAAGATTTATGAGAATGCGCCGGGTGGGCATGAGTTTGGGCGACTGGATACGAAGCTTGCGCGGGAGTCTCGGCGGGCCGTGTACTTGTTCCTGGCCGGGTATCTGAAGCCGATGCGGCCGGTCAAGTAGTGGTCTGTTTGCGCGTGAAGAGATAGAGTAGCGGACCGAAGGCGCCAGCGACCAGGGTGATGGCAAGCCAAGGCCAGGGGTTGCGGCCTGTGGCTTTGGCGTCCTGCCACATCCAAACTAGGAAGAGTGTGAGGGAGATAAACAGGTCTGCGAGAACCTGGCCGCCAGCGAAGCTCTTGAAGTGTGGTTCGAGAATGCCCCAGAAGCCGTGGTACCAGAGGGCGGCGGCGGTGAGGGCTGTGAAGGGGATGAGGATCAGGGTGAGTATGGTGCGTGGCATCTTGGTCTAAGTATTGAGCGGGGATGTTCTCTGCGCAATTACCTTGGAGGTTATTGAATTCTTGCGCGGGCGTGGTTCAATCGAGCTATGAATTTGTTGACCGAGACGTTGCGGCAGGTGCGGCGTGCAAAGCGTCTGAGCCAGTTGGAGT
>CAZZGS010000536.1:0-3877 GCA_964653845.1 uncultured Bryobacter sp. | reverse complement strand
ACCTGTACCTATATTGCCTTATCGGCCAGCTATTTCACGCCTTCAAAGATTGTCGCCGTTGTCGGTGACGATTTCGACCCCGCAGATCGTGCGCTCCTCGATTCCGCGCGGCATCGATCTTGCCGGCCTCGAAGTGGCAGAAGGGAAAACCTTCTTCTGGCAGGGCGTCTATTCCGACGACATGAACGACCGTACCACCCTCCGTACGGATCTCAACGTCTTTGCGACTTTCTCGCCCAAGTTGCCCGATGCCTACAAGACCCAACCCTACTTGTTCCTCGGCAACATCCAGCCTGCCCTGCAAAAGCAGGTCTTCTCCCAGATGTCGAGCCTGCGTTTCTGTGGCGGCGACACAATGAATTTCTGGATCAACGATTTTCGCTCGGAACTCCTGGAAACCATCGCCGACTGGAACTTCCTGCTGATCAACGACTCTGAAGCAAAGCTGCTCTCCGGTGAGTCCAACCTGCGCAAGGCCGCAGCCAGAATCATGTCTATGGGCCCAAAAAATCTGGTCATTAAGCGCGGCGAATACGGCGCAATGCTCTTCCGTCCCGATGGCCTCTTCATGGTGCCCGGATACCTCCTCGACAACGTCTTTGATCCCACCGGCGCTGGCGACTGCTTTGCCGGCGGTTTCGTCGGTTATTTGGCCGAGCGTGGCTTCGACCTCCAGGGCGAGATCGATCCGCACGAATTGCACCGCGCCGTGATCTATGGCAGCGTGATGGGTAGCTTCTGCTGCGAAAAATTTGGCGTAGACCGCTTCCGTACATTAACCCGTCAGGAGATTGATGCGCGCTTCGAAGAGTTCCGGAACTTCACGACGTTCTAAGGCTCGACCCGCCTGGGTTGGCATTCTGATCTGTGCGGTCGTACTTGCCTTATGCAGTGCGACCGCTATCGCTTTTGTACAGTACGAAGCCACCGCTCTTTTCTATGGCGATGCCGCCGCCCATCTCAACATCGCCCGTCGCCTCGTGGACGGCCGCAACCCTGGCTATCACCAGATCGGCACAGTCTGGCTCCCCCTGCCACACCTTTTGATGATGCCTTTCGCCCGTGTGGATGCCTGGTGGCAGAACGGTCTTGCTGGTGCAATTCCCTCCGGGCTAGCCTGGGTACTGGCAGGCACCTTCCTCTTCGCTGCCTTGCGACGCTGGTTCGGTACTGAAGGTGCCGTCGCAGGCGTAGCCGTATTCGCTCTACAGCCGAACCTGCTTTACCTGCAGGCCTGTCCGATGAACGAGCCTCTCTTCCTCGCAGGCTCAATCGGCCTGCTGCTCTTCAGTTCCAAGGCTGCCGAAGAAGCGCCCCTCGGTAACGCCTTTCTCGCCGGCCTTTGCGCCATCATCGCGACGCTCACCCGCTACGACGGCTGGTTCCTTCTGCCCATCGCCGCCCTCTATCTACTCTTCCGCGCCGGATTTGCCACAGCATTTCTCTTCTGCCTGGTAGCCGGGCTCGGGCCCCTCTACTGGCTGGCCCACAACGCCATCCTTTATTCAGACCCGCTCGAGTTCTACCACGGCATCGGCTCGGCCAAGTACATCCAAAAGCAGATGCCCTATCCGGGGTCGCACGATTGGAGCATGGCGATTCGCCAATTCTCAATTGCTACCAAGGCAGTTCTCGGCTGGCCCCTGATCGCCATGAGCGCACTCGGCCTGTTCTGGGCGCTCAAACAGAAACAGTTCTGGCCTTTGGTTTTCGCCTCCCTGGCTCCCGTCTATTACGTCATCAATCTTTACGGTGGCGACAGTCCGATCTTCATCCCTGAGGTCCACCCTTACAGCCACTACAACTCGCGCTACGCCCTCGCAGCCCTGCCGTTTTTCGCCATCTGCACCGCTGCGCTGGCCTCCGCTCTGCCTCGCCTGCGTTTTATCCTGCCCCTGATTGCCCTATCCTGGTTCGCCTTCTCGCCTGCGATCGTAAAACGCGAAGGCGACGTGAATTCCGAATCCAGACGCGCCTGGACCCACGAAGTAGCAACTCTGCTTAAAGCCGAATACCAGCCAGGCACCGGAATCCTGATGCCCTTCGGCGATCTCACGGGCATCCTGCAGGAAGCGGGCATCCCAATTCGCGAATGCATTCACCAGGGCGACAAGCTCGAATTCGACCGCGCAATAGCGCGCCCAGACCTATTTCTCGACACTGCCTGGGTTATTGCCCAGTCCGGCGACGCTGCCTCAAACGCTATGGCCCGGGCCCGCGCCAAAGGTATGCCCTATCGCTGTGTGAAACTAATATCTTTGAAGTATGCTCCTGTGCTTGAGGTATGGCGCCGGATTGGTTCTCAATGATTCCCTTTACCAAAGCGCATGGCGCACAAAATGACTTTCTTCTCACCTGGCAAGCCCACATGCCAGAGGTTAAAAGCCTCGAAGCTCTCGCAATCGCGATCTGTCACCGCAATACCGGCGTCGGTGCCGATGGGTGGCTACTCGTCTCTGAAGGCGAGCAGGGCTGCGATATCCGCATCCGGCTTTTCAATCCCGATGGAGGCGAAGTCGAAATGTCCGGCAACGGCACACGTTGCGCCGCCGGCTGGGCCATCTCAAACGGCAAAGCCATCGGCCCGGACGTGAGTATTCTCACCGGTGCCGGCCCCAAGTCCATGCGCCTGATCGAACGTGATGCCGAGCAATTCCTCTTTCTGATGAACATGGGCCTGCCCAGGATTATCGAGGGCGATTTGCACACCAAACTGCCGCTCAAGGGCGGGGAAGTGGATTGCACCATCCTCGACGTAGGCAACCCCCAGTGCGCCGTCTTTGTCGACAATTTCGACCTCGACTGGGTCGCTCTCGGAGCCGAAATCGAACGGCATCCGCGCTTCCCAAAGAGAACCAATGTCAGCTTTATCAAGGTCTTAGACGATAATTCGATTGATGTCCGCTTTTTTGAACGTGGCGTAGGAGTTACGAATTCCTCCGGTACCGGCTCTACCGGTGCCATGGCCGCAAGCGTCTTACGGGGTCTGGTGAAGAGCCCCGTAGCCGTACATACTCCTGCAGGAACCCTAAACCTTTCCTGGGATGATGCGATCTATCTATTGGGGCCTGCCGAAATCACCACGACCGGCCAGTTTGTATATCGAGAGAAATGAAAAAACAGCTTCTAGAAAAACTCCAGAATAAGACGGCCCGGGTGGGTGTTGTTGGCTTGGGGTACGTCGGCCTGCCGTTGGCCGTTGAATTTGCCCACGCCGGATTCCATGTAACCGGCCTCGACATCGATCAGCGCAAGATCGATAAGCTTAATGCCGGAGAATCCTATATTCAGGACATCCCTACCTCCGTCCTGAAACCCCTCGTCGATGCCGGCCTGCTCGATGCCACTTCCGACTTTTCCAAAATCCGCGATCTCGACACGATCAACATCTGCGTACCGACTCCACTGTCCAAGGCCAAAGACCCCGACATGACTTTCGTCAATTCGGCGGTCCAGTCGATTGCCGAAAACTTCGGCCCCGGCAAAATCGTCATCCTCGAATCCACAACCTACCCAGGCACCACCGAAGAACTCGTCCTCCCCAAGCTGGAGCAAGCTGGCCTCAAAGTCGGCGAAGACTTCTTCCTCTGCTTCTCGCCCGAGCGCGTTGATCCCGGCAACAAGCAATTCCAGACTCGCAACATCCCCAAAGTCGTTGGCGGTCACACCGATGCCTGCACTGAAGTAGGTGCCGCATTCTACGGCTGCGCTCTCGATCACGTCGTCCCGGTCAGCGGCACCAAAGTCGCCGAAATGGTCAAACTCCTCGAGAACACTTTCCGCATGATCAACATCGGCCTCGTTAATGAAATGGCGATCATGTGCGGCCGCATGGGTATCAACGTCTGGGAAGTCATCGACGCTGCCGCCACTAAGC
>CAZZGS010000535.1:2437-3881 GCA_964653845.1 uncultured Bryobacter sp. | reverse complement strand
AAACAGGTCGCTGTGCTGGTAGAACTTAAAGCCCGCTTCGACGAAGAATCAAACATTGAATGGGCCAGACGTCTGGAAGCCCAGGGCGTCCACGTCGTCTATGGCTTGCTGGGCCTGAAGATCCACTCCAAGCTCCTGCTTGTAGTCCGCAAAGAAGGCGACAAGATCCGCCGCTACACCCACTTCGGCACAGGCAACTACAACACTGTCACCGCCGGTCTCTACACCGACTTGAGTCTCATGACCGTCGACGAAGACCTCGGTGCCGACGCCACAGACCTCTTCAACCACCTCACCGGCTACTCCGCCAAGAAGCATTACCGCAAGCTCCTCGTAGCTCCCATTGATCTCTTCGAGCGAACCCAGCAACTCATCGAGCGCGAAATCGTCCACCAGCTCGAAGGCCGCAGCGGCCATATCGTCTTTAAGATGAATGCCCTCGCTCACCAGGGCATCATCCGGCTCCTCTACCAGGCCTCTCAGGCCGGCGTCAAAATCGACCTCTTCATTCGTGGCGCTTGCTCCCTCCGCGCCGGTGTCCCCGGAGTCAGCGACAACATCACCGTCCGCTCCCTTGTCGGCCGTTTCCTCGAACACTCCCGCATCTACTACTTCAAAAACGGAGGCGCTCACGACCTCTACCTCGGCTCAGCAGACATGATGCCTCGCAACCTCCACCGTCGCGTCGAAATCCTCTTCCCCATCCAGGACAAGCGCCTCGGCAGGTACATCCGCGAAGACATCATCGGCACCTATCTGCAAGACGAAACCAATGTTCGTCTCATGCAGCCAGATGGCACCTTCGCCCGCAATCCCCTCCGCAACGCCCCTGATGCCTTCAGCGCTCAGGCCAAATTCCTCAAATCGCGCTAATGGCGCTCCAACCAAAGTACTAAGTAAACTTCGTCAGACTTGGTACTAGACCATAGTCCGGGTAGCCCTAAAGATCGATAGAAAAAGTGAAACAAAACACTTACCTTCAAGTTGTTGGGAAGCGATCAGCTTCCTGTAATGAAATCTGTTGGATCTATAAGGATTGAAAAATGAACACCCAAACGCTCAACTGTGTAATGATCGCCCCGGAAGGTACCCACGTAAATCCCCTCCGCGAGGCCATCTCCAGTTCCTACACGTTTGAGCTCATCGAATGGCTGAAGCATTATCCCGAAGAGGGTGCTCTCCTGCGCATGCTGCGTCTTAACGCCCCGGATATGCTCATCGTTGACTTCACCGAGCAGGCCAAAGCCCTCCGCATCGTTGCTCTCGCACAGCAGCACGCACCCAACACTGAGATCCTGGCACTCTGCGAAGAAAACATCTCAATCCTCTCCACGCTGCTCCGCGCCGGCGTCCGCAACTACATCACTTCCAACTCTAACTTCCACGAAATCTCCGAGACTCTTAAGGAACAATCCGACAAGCTCTCCAAGCGCCCGATTGCCCC
>CAZZGS010000535.1:0-2427 GCA_964653845.1 uncultured Bryobacter sp. | reverse complement strand
CCTGCCTGCCAAGCCCGGTTCCGGTGCCTCCACCATCGCCGCCAATGCCTCCTACGCCGCCTCCAGAATGCCCGGCAAGCGCACCCTGCTCGTCGACTTCGACCGCAACTCCGGCGTGCTCTCCTTCATGTTCAAACTCCGCGCAGAGCACACCCTCCGCGACGCACTCCAAACCGTTCAGGATATGGACGGCGATATGTGGGCCCGCCTCCGCTCTCAGGTAGGCGAACTTGACATTCTCCCAGCTGATCTTGACTCTACTACTCACATGGACGGCAACCGCGCCAGCCGCCTCGTTCAGTTCTTCCGCCGCGCCTACGATCTGTCCTGCATCGATCTCTCAGGCCAACTCGATTCCATTGCGATCGAAGCACTCCTTGAATCCAAGCGTGTCTACATCGTCTGCACTCAGGAACTCGCCTGCCAGCATCTGCTCCTGCGCAAAGTCGAACGCCTCCGCCGCGCCGGTCTCGACAAGCAGATGCGTCTCATTGTCAACCGCTTCCTCCCGCGCCACGTCATGACTGCCGATCGCATTTCCGACCTCGTCGGACTGCCAGTCGAGATGACCATCGCCAACAACTACGAAGCCGCCAACTGCTCCATGGAAAACGGCGCACTCATTAAGTCCGATACGAATCTCGGCCGCAGCTATAAGAAGCTCGCCGAAATCATGCTCGACGATCGTATCGAGATCCCCAAGTCCAAGCCACGCTTCCTCGAATTCTTCGCTCAACCCTTCATGAAGTCTGCAGAATCGGCCTAATACTTAAATCATTACCGCGCCGATCATGTATCGGCCCTGAGTCTGCTTAAAAGCAAGGCGTAGATCCTCAAAACGGTCTACGCCTTGTTCTACGAGATAAAGCGTCCCATCGGAGCAAAGCGTGACCAGCGTTGCATCGGCAGGTGTATCAAAGCCCGGGCCATCCAATATGATCCAGTCAAACTGCTCACGCAATCCTGCAAGCAACCGCTGCAACCCACGCAAGTCTACCGCCTCATCTTGATACTTCGTCCTCTGTCCCAAAGGCAACAGATATAGCTGCGTGCCTGAAATCCGCCGAAAGCAATCAGGTAAGTCCTCACGATGTGCACGCGTCGCCTCGCACAAGCCACGCCCCTCGCTCAACCCTAACTGCAAGTCCAGATCCGGCCGGCTCGTCTTGGCATCGATCAGAAGTACCTTTGTCTCCTCCATCGCAGCCAAGGCAAAAGCCAGATTCCCGGCCAGTCCCTTGCGAGGGCGCTGTCCATTGATACTGAGGAGCGAGACCACCTGGATCCCTGTTTTTTCTCGAGCCTTCACTTCATCGTCAAAGTGCGTCAGCCGGTTCCGCAACTGCCTCACTTGCTGCTTCCAGCCCACCGGATATTTGGGGTCGACACAGGGAAACGCCTTCTCAGCCTCTGCCAGTTTCATTTGCGGAACCAGATGAAGATCGAGAACCCGCTGCTTGCGAGCTTTATGGGCTGTACGTAAACTCTCTACGGGCTCGTCATTCCAGGCTTCCTGCAAAGCCGCCAAAGCCTCAGGCGCTTCGAGTCCCAGGTCTTCTCCAAGTCTTGAGATCATGAACTCTTCTCCTTCCGGCTCTTTTTCCTCACACCGGCTAGCAGCTTCTCCACCCGCAACTTCTCAGCCCCAGGCAGATAACTCAGCATCTCTTCGTACACAGCCTCGGCACTCCGAAGCATCGAGAGCCTTGTATAAGCTTCAGCCAGTGTTCCGTCTACTTCCGGAGACTGCCTTACCGTCCGCTTCGCCCGTTGCGCCAGATCGAGCGCCCGCTGGACATCCGTTCCATCCTTCAATAGCAACCAGGCAAGATTATTCAGCGCGTAAGTATTCTCGCGATCCCGGCGCAGCGCTTCTTCGTAAGCGTGACGAGCCTGCTGATCCCGCCCCATCTCACCCAGCAAAGACGCCGGCTGCAGCCAGACCCTCAGATCACTCTCATTCGTCCGCTGCAACTCTGTATATACTTTGAGCGCCGCTTCACGTTCGCCAGCCAATGCCATGGCTCCGGCTCTACCGATTTGGAATTCAAGGCGCTTCGGTTGATTCACCAACAACTTCTCAAAAGTCTTCTTGGCTCCAGCGCCATCCTTCAATTGAAGCTGCAAATCAGCCAACCGTTCGAGCAGCGTTTCGCTCTGCCCACCGCTCTCAATCGCCGCCTCCAGCGTCTTCTTTGCCGCATCCGGTTTTCCTGCGCGAAACTGCACAGCCGCAAGCGCCAGTGCCCAGCGGGGATCATTCGATTCAAGCCCTTTGCCGGCTTCCAGTTGCTCGAGTGCATCGCCTGTACGTCCTTGCCGGGCCTGAGCCAGTGCCAGCCCAAACCGCGCATCTGCGTTCTTTGGTTCGGCCGCAATCACACTCTCAAACGAAGTCGCTGCCTCGGCCAGCTTGCCTCTCTGCAC
>CAZZGS010000534.1:0-3887 GCA_964653845.1 uncultured Bryobacter sp. | reverse complement strand
GCGATGCCGCGTGGGCCGGACGACGACATGATCTTTGAAAACTTCAACGGTCAGCGCATCACATACCTGGACACCACCGCCGAGTCTCATGCCATCGACAAGAGCATTTACAAGGCGCAAATTTTCCCGTCCGGCTCGAAGTTTACTCCCAACGGCCTCCCCCTTCTACGCCTCTACTTTCGCAATGACGACGGTGGTCCGGGTTACGGTAAAGACTCGCTGCTTCATTTCACCGCGCCAGCCGATGGCGAGTATCAGTTGGTGCTGAGCGATGTTCGAGGCAAGCTCGCCAAGCCTCAGGCATACCGCCTGACCGCGCGACACTCTGAGCCTGACTTCCGCCTCTCGATGACTCCTCGCAACCCGACGGTGTCGCTCGGCGGAGCCATCCCTGTCACCATGCAGGCCTTCCGCATGGATGGCTTTGACGGGCCGATCTCGGTCAATTTTGATGGCCTGCCTCCCGGCATTTCCGCTACCCCGACGGTGATCCCCCGAGGGCAGATCTTTGCGACTGTCCTGCTCAAGAGTGATGGCAAGCCGTACACGACAGCCTTCCCCATTCAGGTGACCGGCCGCTATGCCGACAAGGTGCGTTACGCCAATCAGGAAGACAATCTCAAGCTCGTCTCGGTGATGCCACAAGCCGACATCACCATGACCGCCATTACCAAGGTAGTTGAGCTCGAAGCGGGCAGCACGGCCGAGGTGAACCTTAGCATCACTCGCAACAATGGCTTTGAAGGCCGTGTTCCTGTACAGGTGATGAACCTGCCGCCATCGGTGCGCGTACTCGACGTGGGCCTCAACGGCGTTCTTCTGAACGAAGACGAGACCAAGCGCGGCTTCACTCTGGCAGCCCTGCCCGACAGCGAAGCACTCGAACAGGTGATCTACATCGGCGGCACGATTGAAACCCGTAGCCCGCAGCAGACCATCTACGCAGCGCCAGAGGCGATCCTGCTTCGCATCAAGTCGAACAAGGGCCCTCAGATTACCGGTTCACTGGTTACGGGTGGTAATCGCTAGTATGAAGCTCGGTGTCAACACGCTTATCTGGACAGCAAAATTCGAAACACAACACCTCGCGCTCTTTCCCGAAATCAAGGCCCATGGCTTTGACGGCGTCGAAGTAGCCCGCTTTGATTTCGACGATTTTCCGGCTCAAGAGATTCGCAGGACAGCCGCTGAGAATGGACTCGAACTGATTCTCTGCACCGCATTTACTGGCGATCTGTCGCTCGCTGGAGAGGATCCGAACAAAGCCAAAGACTTCCTCAAGCAGGCTTGTGACGCCGCCGCCTCGATTGGCGCAGATACTCTGGTTGGCCCCTTCTGTACCCCTGTCGGCTACCTCCCCGGACGCCGCCGCACGACCGGCGAATGGCAGCAGGTGGTCTCAAGTCTTCAGGAGCTGGCTCCTTACTTTGCGGCCGCAAATGTCCGAATGGCGATCGAGCCGCTGAATCGCTTTGAGACCTACTTTCTGAACACCGCCGAAGACGCACTGGCGTTGGTCAATGCCGTGGGGTCGCCTCAAGTGGGAATCCTCTACGACAGCTTCCACGCCAACATCGAAGAACAGAAGATCGGCCCGGCCGCAGCCAGTCTGGGCGAGTCACTGTTTCACGTGCATACCTGCGAAAACGACCGCGGTGCACCGGGCAGCGGTCATGTGGATTGGGACGGATTGTTTGCGGGGCTGGACGCCGCAGGCTATGACGGTTGGTGTGTGATTGAGAGCTTCGGCTTCAACATCAAAGAGATTGCCGCTGCCGCTTGTATTTGGCGAGATTTGGCCCCCTCCCCGGCAGATATTGCCTGGGAGGGAGCCAAGTTTCTCCGGCAGCGGCTTGGTTAGTTTGAGGAGGGAACTTTAACCAAGCAGTCCGCCGTGTCCAAGACAGGCCACCTCCCAGCCGGAAATGCGATACTTCGCAAGGGCTGGTGGGATGAGAAGGTCGACAACGTTCTGTTTGGCCGAACGATGGCAGCCTGGCGCGGAAATGATGGGGATATCGTTTTTGTAGGCCAGCAACAACAAGTTGCCGGGCTCTACTGGAGCGAGGAAACGCTCCAAATGGCTGCCCAGACGAACGAGCGCACGCCCGATGACGTCTTCTGGGCCGGCCGGGGCCGTGGTGGAAGCAACCAGAATCATCGTTGGCTTGGTGCGAACCAGATGGTGAAGGCCGCGGGTAACTTCTTCTTCGTCCTCAAGGCAAGCCAGAGCATAGGTGCTGCTGGTGCCATATCGCTCGAGGCGCTGACGGACAATTCCTTCAAAAAGCATACGACCGCGCTCGCCGTTGATCGGGTCTGAGTAGAGCACGCCTACGGTGGGCTTGCGAATCGGGCGGGCCTGGAGGATGGCACCGCGTTCTTTGAGAATGTTGGTAATGGCCTCAAGCTGTGATTGGGCAACTGCGAATGGAGTGCTCTTGACCGTGGCGATGCGCTGATTGGCGCGAGCGTAGCTGAAGTTGGGCATCGTTGCGATAACGACGCTGGCAGTGCAGTTGATCTGCTTGAGCAATTCGTCGTCAACCAGAACGCAGCAGTCTTCTGTAGCGAAGATATTCACTCGGCCACCGGGGGCCGGACGCATTTCGATGCATCCGCAGCCGACTTCACGGCCAACGGTCAGCACCGCATCGTCTTCTGAAACTTCCCCTTCTTCCAGCTGGGTAACCCAGACTTCGGACATTCCTTCTGTTTTGAGAAGACGAACGTCCTCTTCATTGAGAATGTGGCCTTTGGAGAGAAGTTTCTTGCCGCACGGCTTAAAGATAGTGCAGCAGAGGATTCTTCCGGAAGATTCTAAAATGTCAATAGTTTGCGCCCGCATAGCAACGGTCTCCTGATTAAGGGCTGTTGGCCGGTATAATCGGCCTAATAATCAACCCGATTATACTCGTTCTAGTACTCACAGTAAGCGAAAACTCTCAGTTTAATTGTTTGAAGTTGCTAATTTTGATTAATCTAATGACCTGAGGGTCGAGGTAAGGAGAATTGCTGAAATGCCACTCCAGAAGTTGAATCTGAGCTAAAAATTTGGAAGGGATCGTTGTGGCGTTTGGCTCCGGTGGGGGGTCGGAGATGCTTTAGTACTGCGATCTCATCGCAGGCTTGGAATTTAGGGCAACGTAGGCAGTCCTTCCACGCTTTTAGCGGTAGTTCGTTACGGTCTACAAGGGAATAGCCCATTTTTGCGAAGAAGTCAGGGACGTAGGTGAAGGCGAAAAGAGAATGTACGCCGAAGGCATTTGCCTCCTCGTCAATGGCTCCCATGAGGAGACGACCAGCCCCGGTTCCCTTAGCGGCTGGATCTACTGCCAGAGAGCGTAGTTCTGCAATGGTAGGTCCGTAAAAATGCAATGCGGCGCAGCCAATTAAACGATCGCCGTCAAAAATGACTGTAAAATCGCGAATAAACTCGGATAATTCAAACTCTGTTCTGGGCAGCATGATTCCATTCGCTGCATATCCGTTAACCATTGCCAGAATAGACGGTATGTCGGCCATTGCGGCCTTACGCACTGTCTTAGAGGAGGAAGGCTGTTCCAAGGGCTTCTCCTGACTGGACACGGGCCAAAACATCGGGCGTGGATCCGTGAACAATGCGAACTTCGCCGACTCCGTTTTCGAGCGCAAATTGAGCGGCACGAAGTTTGGCCAGCATGCCGCTATGGGCGACTCCGGTATCGATCAGGTTCTGGGCCTCGGCCGGGCGAAGGATTGGGATGCGCTGGCCATCGGCTCCGCGAACGCCTTCTACATCGGTGAGGAAGAGGAGAAGGTCTGCTCGCCATGCTGCGGCGAGACTGGTGGCCATCTGGTCTGCATTGACGTTATAGATCTTTCCGGAGCGGTCACCACCGACACAG
>CAZZGS010000533.1:0-3892 GCA_964653845.1 uncultured Bryobacter sp. | reverse complement strand
GAGATAGCGTCCGGTTAGCGCCACGCCGCTCATTCGAGCTGTGGAAGCAATCGGTGAGCGGCCGGTCGGCATCGTGGGAAAGCTGGGAATTGGAAGCTGCCGGCGATCTCCGCCGGAAGATCGTCGAGGTGGTGCTTCAGCGCGCAGAAGAAGTTTCTCTTTTGAATCGGCAACTGGAGCAGAGCAATATGGAACTCGATTCCTTTGCTTACATTGCCGCGCACGATTTGAAGGAACCATTGCGTGGCATAAATAGCTTCTCTGGTTTGTTACGCGCCGATTCCGCCCTCGATGCCAAAAGCAAGAAACATCTGGAGACAATCCAAACCCTAACCCAGCGAATGGACGCGCTAATCGATTCGCTATTGGAGTACTCGAAGGTTGGGAGCATGGACTTGCAATTGGTCCCGGTAGATTTGAATGCAATCGTGGAACATGTGGTGCAAACAATAAAACCCAGGCTTGACGAGGGTAACGTCACGCTGCGTATTCTACGACCTCTTCCGATGGCGAGTTGCGATGCCCAGTTGGTCGAGGAAGTTTTGCAGAACCTGATCACGAATGCCGCCAAATACAACGACAAGGCGGAGCGATGGATCGAGATCGGCTATAAGCAACAGAACCCTGTCACCTATTTTGTTCGCGATAACGGCATCGGGATTGATCCCCAGCACGCTGAGCAGGTGTTCCAGATTTTCCGGCGATTGCATGGCCGGCGCGAGTTTGGCGGCGGTTCCGGCGCGGGCCTCACTATCACGCGCCGCATGATTCAACGGCATGGCGGCAGGATCTGGTTTGAATCGACGCCGGGCGAGGGATCTACTTTTTACTTTACTCTGGGGCCGGAGAAGCGAGAGCTATGACAACCGACATTACACAACCAATTGTGATCATTGACGATAGCTATGAAGATGTTGAAATCACCACCGAGCTTCTAAAAGGGCTGGGTATAGGCCAACCTGTCGTTCATTTGCCTGACGGACGGGCCGTGCGTTCCTTCATGCAAAATGATCGCATTGATGGGGAGAAGACGCTTCCTGCGCTCATTTTGCTGGATTTGAACCTCCCCGTTATCCATGGGTACGATCTACTATTGGAAATTCGTCGAGTGGATTGGCTTCGCACCACACCAGTGCTCATCATGTCTACCTCGAGCAATCCAAGGGACATCGAACGGTGCTATGCGGGTGGAGCAAACTCTTTCTTCACGAAGCCAGTCGACTTTGAGAAACAACGGCGGATGTTGTCTGTTATTTGCGAATATTGGCTGGAATATGCTTGGACGGCGTTCTCTGCGAACAACGGACGCCGCTCTTAGTGATTGAATCGCCCGGCTGGGGCTTGAGACAGTTGTCTCGATAGAGCGATAAAAGCCGAGCGCGCATGTCCCTTCAGTTGGCGGCGAAATTTACGGGTGTGGAATCCATGCACCAGTGTGAATGTTCAAAGGCACCAGCTGCAAGAGATGCCTTGGGAATGCCGCGAGCAGGTGCGGCGTCTGACGCGTTTTTCCTATCATCCATGATTGTCTGTCGCTATTCTGAACTCACGGGTAATTTGAACAATGTATATCATCACCATAGCAATCGCTTCGGGATTCGCCTTGCTGCAGGCACAGGCCCCGGAAAACACTGTTCGAAACAAGGAGAAAGTCAGAATGTCTAGTATCGCAAGTGGGACTTTTGAAGTGAAAGTGTTGCCGCCTTCCGCGCCGCCCATCGAAGGCGATTTTGTCCGGCTGTCTCTCGACAAAACTTTTGCCGGAGCAATGGCCGGCACGAGCCGGGTGGAGATGATGGCTTCGGGTGATGGCGGCAATCCATCCGGGGGGTATGTGGCTCTGGAGCGTTTCACGGGTAAGCTCGATGGCCGCGCCGGTAGCTTCATCATGCAGCACAGCGGAGTCATGTCGCCGGGTTCGATGGAGATCCAAGTTGTGATTACGCCTGGGACGGGGACCGGGGAGCTGGCAGGTATTTCCGGGAAGCTCGAGATTCGGCGAGAAGGCAAGCAGCACTTCTACACCTTGCACTACGAACTGGCTCGGCAGGACTAGGCACTAGGGCGTTATTCTATGCAGTGTGGGCGCAGACATTGGTGAACCTCTAAGTATCCCGGCAGGGAATTTCTCTATTTGGCTGGAATCGGACCTTGTATCGACCGTTGTGCCTTGCGGCACGTGCAACGCCTGTTGCAAGTCTTCGATGTTTATTCACATCAAGCCATCGGAGAAAAAGACGATCCGGCGTATCCCGCCGGAACTGCTGTTTCAGGCTCCGTGGCGACCCAAAGGGCACCTGCTGTTGGGTTACAACGAGCAGGGACATTGCCTGATGCTGGTGGACAACAAATGCTCCATTTACGATGCCCGCCCGCAAAGCTGCCGCGATTACGATTGCCGAGTCTTTGCGGCAACCGGCGTGGCTGTAGATGCCACGAGACAGCCGGAGATCGCAAAGCGGGTGGCGGCATGGGTCTTTGAACATGAGTCTGAAGAGAGCCGCGAGGAGGAATCACGGCTAAAATCTGCGGCGGCGTTTCTTTGTCAGAACCGCGATCTGTTTCCACCGGAATCGATCCCTTACAATCCATCAGAAATAGCGTTGTTGGCGATTGGAATTTATAGGGCGTTTCCGGGAGATTCGAAGAAGACCGATGCTGAGATCGCGCATGCCCTTAGTGCTGAGATGGACCGGATTCAAGGGTCCTGAATCGGACACAGTGAATGATGCCGGGCTTAGACCTGAGCAGGTGGAGGAGCGCTACAGCAAGCTGCTGGCCGATTTCAAAGAAATTGGAGCGGAGTGGATCATTCTTACACCACACTATGTTCGGGCAGACTGCATGGGGCTTACGAAGGAACGGGAGATCGACGAGGATCTGCGGCCTTACGTTGCGGGCCTTCGCCAGTTCGCAGCCAAGCATGATGTGGCGCTAGCGGATGCGTCGCTTCGATATGGGAGTCTGTGGCGGCAGGGGATTCCTGACAATACGCTGATGCTGAATGCGATCAACCACCCAGACGTGCGCGGGATGCGGATTTTCGCCGACGCGTTGACGGCGCTGTTTCCGTAGAAGCAAATGCGGTTCCGGTCGGACCTAAGAGGGATAACAGAGTGCTTACGGGATTGCCTTGTTCCAAAGGATGCCTTAGCGGCAAAGAACCGTTGACCTTGTAGCGGTTGCGGCGACCGATGCGTTCTGATTCCAGATATCCGGCCTCGATGAGATCGGCGAGAATTCGTTGTGCGGCGCGTTCTGTGATTCCCACGCGCACCGCTACTTCCCGCATCGTCTGATCAGGCGCAGCCGCGATTGAGAGGAGCACGTGGCTGTAGTTGGTTAGAAAAGTCCAGTCAGTTGCCACAGATCCATCATACGTCTTGCAATACACGACTTCATTATCGTATATTAATAATCGTGAAACAGAGGTCTTCCTAATGAATGAAACCATCGCTCTTCCCGCCAATGGCGAAAGCCTGGCAAGCAATAGATCCACAGCAATTACTGTAGCCATGGGAGATGGCATTGGCCCGGAAATCATGACTGCTACGCTGCGCATCCTTAAGGCTGCCGGGGCTGAACTTGATATCGAAGAAATCAAAATTGGAGAGTCCGTTTATAAGCAGGGCTTCCCTTCAGGCATTGAGCCCGAATCGTGGAACTCGCTTCGGCGGACCAATGTTTTTCTGAAGGCTCCGATTACGACGCCCCAGGGTGGAGGCTACAAGAGCCTGAATGTTACGATCCGGAAGACGCTCGGACTTTACGCCAATGTGCGTCCATGTGTCAGTTACGCGCCGTTTGTCAAAACACATCATCCAAAAATCGATATTGTCATCGTGCGTGAAAATGAAGAAGACCTTTATGCAGGAATCGAACATCGTCAAAC
>CAZZGS010000532.1:0-3893 GCA_964653845.1 uncultured Bryobacter sp. | reverse complement strand
GACTATTTCAAAGATCTGGGGATTCGGCCCTTCATCAATGCAGCGGGCACCTACACGATGCTCACTGCATCGCTGATGTCCCAGGAAACCATGGACGCAATGGAGTATGCCTCCAAGCACTTCGTACACCTCACCAAGCTGCAAGACGCCGTGGGTGCAAGGATCGCCAATCTTTTGAGTGCTGAAGCCGCCATGGTCACCAGCGGCGCGGCTGGAGCAATGATGGTGGGTACGGCAGGTTGCATTACTGGCACCGACAACAAGGCCATCCTTCAGCTCCCTGATATCACTGGGCTGAAGAGCGAAGTCCTCGTACAGAAGTCTCACCGCTATGGTTATGACCATGCCGTCCGCGCCTGCGGGGTGAAGATGGTTGAGATCGAAACAGAAGAAGACTTCCACCTAAAGTCCGGCCCTCAAACGGCAATGGCTCTCTTCTTTAACGACAACGAATCCAAGGGCAAGATCGATGCCAAGGGCTGGGTTCGCCTTGGCAAGCAACACAAGGTTCCAACCTTCAACGATGCTTCCGCCGACGCACTGCCAGTCGAGCGGCTCAGCCTATACAACAAAATGGGCTTCGACCTGGTTACCTTCTCCGGCGGCAAGTGTATTTGCGCTCCCCAATCCAGTGGCATCCTGATGGGCCGCAAAGATTTGATCGAGGCAGCTCGCCTCAATACCAGCCCCTATTCAGATACCGTTGGCCGTGGCCTCAAAGTTAACAAAGAAGAAATGCTCGGTCTGCTTGTAGCTCTCGAAAACTATCTCAAGCGAGACCACGCAGCCGAGGCACGCGAATGGGATCGAAGGGTAGACCTCATCACCAAAGCGGCAAAGAAGCTCCCCTCTGTCACATCTAAAGTCGATGTGCCCGAGATCGCCAACCACACACCTCATCTGAAGCTGACCTGGGATCAATCCAAAATCAAGATCAGCCCACTTGACGTCAAGAAGCAGTTGCTCGAAAGCGAACCCTCGATCGAAGTCACCCCAAGCACCAGCAAAGACGAGTTAGTCGTCACCGTCTGGATGCTGAAACCGGGCGAAGCAGAAATCGTCGCCCGGCGTATCGCAGAAGTTTTGAAGGCCGCAACCGCTTAAATATAGGCGATTACGTCAATTTCAACCAGGCTGTTTCCAGGAATCCCGCCACCTGCGGCAATCGTTGTCCGCACTGGCGGGTTTTCTCCGAAGCGGCCCTGAAAGACTGCATTCATCGCCGTGTAATCCTTCAAATCGTTCAAATAGACATTACACTTCAATACCTTGTCCATCGACGACCCTGCCGCTATTAGTTCCGCTTCCACTTCCTTGATTACGGTCTCGGTGTGCGCCTTGATATCGCCTTCGTAGTGTGCTCCCTTGCCGGCAATGAACAACAGGTTGCCATAGCTGACTGCTCCATTGAAGAGAGGTGTTTTGGATGGCTTGGGCGCCCTGCGGTGCACTTTCTTTTCTGGCCCGTCACTCACTTGAGCCATCGCATTGGATGCTGTAGCCAACCACCCAGCCAGAACTCCGGCCACTGCCTGATAAAAACGAATTCGTGTCATGAATTTTCCTTCCTGTCAGTCTTTCACAAAAATTGCGATCAGACTCTTGCAGAATCCAAACAACACGATATGCTATGTGCACGGACCAGTTCTAAATGCTTGATCGTTATAAATACGTTTCGCCAGACGAAGATCCCGAAGATCTGATGGATCAGGATGTCACCCTCGGTAACGAGCTTTCAGAGTACAACTACGATGAAGATGACGATCTGATTGAGGAAGCTGACAATGCGCTCAATCCGCCACTCTTTGTAGCGCCTCAACCACCACCTCCACCACCTCCACTGCCTCCCGCGCCTATTGAGGCCAAAGTAGCAGAAATAGCAGCAACACCAGTTGCACAGATGAAGCCTGCTGCTCCAGCCAAGAAGTCTGCTCCAGAGAAGAAGGCTGCTCCAGAGAAGAAGGCTGCTCCAGCCAAGAAGGCCGCTCCAGCCAAGAAGGCCGCTCCAGCCAAGAAGGCCGCTCCAGCCAAGAAGGCTGCTCCAGCCAAGAAGGCTGCTCCAGCCAAGAAGGCCGCTCCAGCCAAGAAAGCCGCTCCAGCCAAGAAGGCCGCTCCAGCCAAAAAGGTTGCTCAGGCTAAAAAGAAAACCGCCCCCCTCGCCAAGAAAGCGGCGAAGAAGGCGGTTAAGAAGGGCTCCGCTAAAAAGCGTTAGCCTTCTTTGACGGTCTTTCTGCAGCGTTGAAACAGTTCGATCAAAGCATCGGCGTGCTGGTCTGCTTGTACGCCACCTTTGGCTCCAAACCCAGTAGAAGCGCTACTGGACTTTCCATATCCCGTTTGAACGGCGATAAATTTCATCATCTCAAGAGCGATCTCGTCTTGATTGTTCTTTGCGCTATCTTGTGTAGTGTTTGTCGATTCAGCCATGACGTCCCTACTTTAGCGCACCTCAGATGCCAGTAACCGCCACAAATTGGCTGCGCCCCATGCGCGGCGGCTCACAAACCCACCTGCTTAAGGCCTCCGACGGCCACCACTACGTCGTAAAGCTCACCAACAATCCCCAGGGAATCCGCACGCTCATCAACGAATGGATCGCCGAGCGAATCCTCTCTTATCTGAAAATCCCCTGCCCTGAAGTTGAGATTATCGAAATCCCACAGGACTTTATCGAAAAGAACCCCAAACTCGGAATCCTTCGAAACCAAATTGTCCAACCTCCACCAGCCGGCTGGCACTTTGGGTCCCGCTATCCAGGCGACCCCACCGTACTCGCTGTCCACGATATCTTGCCCGACATCCAGCTCGTTTCCTGTCGCAACCTCCACCACTTTGCGGCCATCCTCGCCTTCGATAAGTGGACTGCCAACGCTGACTCAAGACAATCTATTTTCTATCGCGCCCGTCTTCTGGATGTCCTCGCAAGTGAAGATAAGATCCCAGACCCCGAATACGCCATGCGAGGTCTGGTCGCCTCGATGATCGACCACGGCTATTGTTTCAATGGAACCTACTGGGATTTCCCCGACGCCCCCGGCTACGGCCTGTACTATCGCGCTGAAGTCTACCGTAAGATCCGTGGTTGGGCTGACTTCGAACCCTGGTTGTCACGCATCCAATCCTTCCCTGAATCGATTCTCGATAAAGCTCTACATGAGATTCCAAGGGCCTGGATCGATACAGCCCATTTCGATGAACTCACCGGCCTTTTGGATCGCCTCCTCCAGCGCAGAAGCAAAGTTCCACACCTGATCGAAGCAACCAGGACCAAATTTCCCACTCACTTCCCCAACTGGCGCTGAACCTCATCAGCCACCCATCGCGCCGTCCACGGAGCCAGAAGAATGCCATTTCTGTAGTGACCATACGCCAGCACTACTCGATCATCCATACGATGCAAGACAGGCAAACCCCCAGCCGCTGCGGGCCGAAACCCAAACCAACGATCTGTCACTGGAATGGTCTGAAGTAGCGGCCACAATTCTTCCGCCCTCTTGCGCAATCCCTCGATCACATCCTCATCTATCGAGGCATCAAAGCCAATCCGCTGCTCGGTAGATCCCGCAATCACCCTGCCATTCTCACGCTGAAGAATGTAGGTGTGTCCATCCCGCAAGATTCCCCTCAACGTTTTGGCAGCCACACCATCCCAGGCCAATAGATAACCTTTCACTGGCTCCACCGGTGGAAGGCCCTTGATCCCCCAGGCACCCGTGCAAACGACCAGCTGTTGCCCATCAAGCTCATCCAGCGAACTAACCGTCCGCTCTTCAACCCGCACTCTCAAGCTCAACTCTCGCAAGAGATCTCGAGGATCCACATGGCCGTCCGCTTCGAGGCTACCTTCGTGGAAGTCAACACTGCCGCCCAACGCTTCCACCCAATCTCGATAC
>CAZZGS010000531.1:0-3911 GCA_964653845.1 uncultured Bryobacter sp. | reverse complement strand
ACTCACAAGCGTTCAGATATTGCTGGCCTCGCGACCCCGGCGCAAAGCTGCGGCTGCTCACTCTCTTGCCCTTGTCCCAGCCGGGCTTTTCGTTCTCAAAAAAGATACGTTGGGCAATCGAGTATTTAACCCCGCTATTACCGCCTTCTTCGATCTTCCAATCGAATGAGAACTCGAAGTCCATGTAATCCTCAACCGATTCGAGATCTTCGAGAAGGCCTGGATTCGGATTGGTTGCGAAGCAACCATCTACAATTTTCCAGCTATCCCCAGCAGGCTCTAGCTTCGAAGGATCTCGCCACCCAGCGAAGGTCTTGCCGTCGAAAGCGCTCCGCCAGTCATCTCCAGGGGCTGCGAGCAGCAGAGCAAAGCTTCTTCTGGTCATCCCAGTCTTTTCTGTGCCAACGGCCCTGCATAAGCGGCAGGCGGGTTGTAGCTGCGATTGGCGGCAGCTTTCTTGTACAGTTCCATGGCTTCATCCTTACGGCCCAGCTTCTCGAGCGCTTCCGCCTTGAGGCACATGATGCAAGCGTCATTCTGGTTGGCCTTCTCCAGCCGAAACTCCCAAAGGGCTTTACGCTCTGCGGAGATCTCCGGTTCTTTGAAACCCAATTCCGCGCCCTTGGCATACCACTTCCCGGCAGCATTGAGGTCACCCGAATCAATGCAAACGCGGGCAGCTTCGTTTGCCATCTCTCCCTTTTGATAGAAGGCGTTCTTCGGTTCTTCCTTTTCGCGCGTCACCCAGTAAGACATCTCTTGCGCTTCGTATTCGATCGTCTTGGCGCAGTTGCGTTCGAAGTCATAAGACATGGCCATGATCCGTTGGGCATTCGTCTTTAGCAGCGGTGTCGCTGCACCATCGATTTCTTTCTGAATGAGGCTGCGAGCCGCTCCGTAATCTCCAGACAAATTCAGTTGAACAGCCTGCCGCAAGCCTTCGGGCGTCTGCGGACGGCCTCCTTGCGCCATCAGCACAGACACGATTCCAAGCGAAGCCAGAACGAATTTCATCAATCAAATGATTTCACAGCATCAAGGGCGAGGCAACCAGCCTACGCGTCTTTTCAGATCGGTGAACGGCCAATATATGGCAAAGAAAAAGATCCAGAAGAAAAACGAGAAGAAGCCTGCAATCACCGCAGCCGCATCCCATTCCCCTTTAGATGCAAGATAAGCATCGTTGCCCACTACGTAATAGGGCGAAGCCAGCTTGATGCCCTTCTTTTGAATAAGCGTGCGCAAATATGCAGGCAATGCGTTTTGTTGAAGAATGCCGGTGGGCGAAGGCTTAGTCCGGCTGGAGATCAAAAATCGTACCGGTTCTTCCGGCTTCCATTGAGCCGCCGTGACCGGCAACAAGCTGCGGTTATCTGAGCCACTCGTCCTGCTGGCACCTGAGCCAAGCGAATAAGTCGAAACATAGGAGAGCATAAACCTGCTTTGGCCCTGCCCAACCAGACGCACCATTCCTTCTTCCAAATTTCCGCTCGCCTTCTCCACGTCAATCAACTTCGGTTGTGCTTTCAAGTCGGGGCCATGCCAGCTCTTCCAAAGTGCGAGGCCAGTCAGCAGGGTGAGTCCCACGATGACCGCGAAAAAGATTCCCATTGGCCTCAGAGTGTCTGGCCGCAATGAGACACTTCGCTTTTCCGTGTTGGTAACCAGAATAAGCGGCGCTATAACCAAAACGAAGAAAGAGACCGCTTCCCAGAAGCCGTCAAGCACTGTACCCCGGCTTTCAATCTGCCACTGGATCAGCCAACCCGAAAGTCCCGCACCCTCATACAGCCCGTAACAGAAGTAGAGGAAGCCACAAGGCAACAGCCACAAGGCGATGTTATGTAACCATTTCATCCGCGCCAGCCTTTCTTCAGTCTGCCGGAAAGCTCTCGGATCAACGCTTCGTTGCCTGGCTCTTCAACCCGGTTGACGTTCTCTTGTGGATCTTCAATCAAATCATAAAGTTCAAGGGCGGCCAACGTTTTTTCCTTCCACCGTCGCCATTCGACATACCGGTGTCGCTCAGTCCGGATCGCATAGCCCATGTATTCAACACCGTCCGGTGCAAGCCAGATCCCTTCGCGCAAGAACTGATGAAAAACCGCTGGCTTGCCCTTGCGCCGCGGATTCTCAAGCAGCGGCACAAAGCTGCGGCCTTCCAGTTCTGGCTCGCGTGCAATCCCAGCGAGTTCACACAAAGTTGGGTACACATCGACAAACTCCACCATGCCCTGGCACTGCCCACTGCGATAACCAGGCGCTCGCACGATCAGCGGCACTCGTGCATCCACCTCATAGTTCGTCATCTTCCCCCAGCCATTGTGCTCACCAAGCTTCCACCCGTGGTCGCCCCACAAAACAACGATCGTGTTGTCGCGCAATCCGTTGCTGTCGAGTGCGTTCAGAAGTCGGCCAATCTGCGCATCTGTGTAACTGACGGAAGCATAGTAGCCATGCCGCAAGTGTCGCGCATCGGCCTCGCTCAGGCTACCTTCATGAGGCTTGGGGCCATTGAGAAAGTCCTGATAGCCACGCAGTTCGCGATTCATGTTGCCTGCCATCAAGGGCGCACCCTTGGGCAAATATGGATTAGCCGCAAGCGGCAGTTTCTTCGGGTCGTAGAGATCCCAATATTTCTTCGGAGCGTTAAACGGAAGATGTGGTCGATAGTAGCCGACACCAAAGAAAAACGGCTCCTTCTTGCTACCGTACTCTTTCAGCTTTGCAACGGCCACATCCGTTTGCGCACCATCGTAGTAGGCGTTATCCGGTACGTCTGGAGCTTCCGTCGCTGAGTTTTTCAGATACCACTGGCCGTAGCGATCGATATGCCGCCCCTGTTGGCCGCGAGCCGTGATCTCCTTCTTGCGGCGCTCAAGCGCAGCCACTTCAGCTTCACTGCGATACACCGCATCGGGGTCAAAAGGGAAGCCGTCGATGTGCAGATCGGGCTCACTGTAAGAGGCCGGGTCAGGAAAGCTATTATGAAAGATCTTGCCGATCTCGGCCGTGCGGTAGCCATTCTCGCGGAAGCGCTGCGGCAGTGTCACGGCGTTTGGCGTAGTCTGGCGAAACGGCGTCTTGAGATCCCAGACCTTCAGCGTATCGGGCCTCAATCCAGTAAGCAGGCTGGCACGCGATGGATTGCAAACGGCCATCTGGCAATAGGCGCGATTGAAAACCATCCCGCTACGCCCAAGCGCATCCATATTAGGGCTATGCACATGTGTTGCCCCGTACACGCCAAATTCCGGCCGCAAGTCATCTACAGCGATAAAGAGAACGTTAGGGCGCCGTTTGGCTGCTGACAATCCACCGATTCCCAAACTTGCGAGAACTGCTCGACGCGTCATCATTAGTCTTCGAAGCATGCCACATACTCCTTCGCTCCGCAATGCTTCACCTTGATGCGATCCTTGTTGTCCACACCCAATTCACGCTAGGCTTAGAGCCACATGCAACTCCACCAGGCAATGCTCTATGTAAAAGACCTCGAGCGAGCCGCGCATTTCTACGAGGAGCTGCTCGGCCTTGAGGCCAACCCCGATACCCGCACTGACAAATGGGTGGAATTCCCGGGGCTCTCCCTTCACGCCATCCCCGATGACATCGCCGATGAAATCGACATCACAGACCCGCCAGAGCCGCGCGAAGACTACCCCGTCAAGCTGATCTTCGCCGTCGACAATGTCGAATTCGAATTTGAGAGACTCTCAGCACTTGGCGTAGAAGTACAAATGCGCCCTTGGGGTGCCTGCGATGTGCTGGACCCCGAGGGCAACATTCTACAAATCAGCCTACTGCCCCTGGCCGAGTGAATACCCAGCTTCACCGTCAAAGGTGCAGAGGTTTTCAGTCTTGATGACGTCAAGACTTGTATCACTCAGGCGCAACAGCAACTCTGCTAC
>CAZZGS010000530.1:0-3915 GCA_964653845.1 uncultured Bryobacter sp. | reverse complement strand
GGCTGGCATCCGACGTTGGACGCGTCTCCCGTCATGGGATCGAACACGGGGCGGACACCCGGTGCGCCGGACAGATCGCCATTGCGCATGGCAGGGGTAGGAATAGAAGCCAAGGACGAGGCGTACTGGCGGTCTCGGGAACTCTCATAGCTGGCGAAGTAAAACAACTTGTTCTTGATTACCGGCCCGCCGATCGTCCCGCCAAACTGGTTGTAGACCAGTTTCGGCATCTTCTGACCCGCAGGAAGAAAGAACGGCTTTGCTTTGGTCGCATTCGAATTGTGATACTCGAATCCCGATCCGTGCAGGCCATTCGTGCCGGACTTGATCTGTACGTTAATCGCAGCTCCGCCTGCCAGACCCTGTTCGGCGTCGAAAGAGTTGGTTACGACGTTCACGGTTTCGATGGATTCCAGCGCGGGCACATATGCCACCATATGGGGGAGCCAGACGTTTGTCGAAGAGGCCCCGTCAATACGGGTGTTGTTGGAGCTGGAACTGGTGCCGTTCACATTGAACTGAAGTGCTCGAGAAGGATTTGCCGGCACTGAGTGGTTATTGCGCGGCGGAGAAAATCCGGGGATGGTTACAAAGAGACCCTGATAGTTGCGGCCAGGCGGGACCGGTACATTGAGCAACTCCCTGCTTGTTACTTCGGCGCGAACTTCGGCGCGATCCGTCTGCAGAGTCGCAGCGCTGGCCTCGATGGTTACCGACTCGCCCACCGCGCCTACTTGCAATGCCGTGTCGGCGCGCGTCACGGTATTGATCGCAACATTAAGACGCTGCTCTTTTTGTACTTTGAATCCTTCTTTGGTTAAGGTGATTTCATACGTGCCAGGCAACAGGGTTGCGAAACCATAGGCACCGTTCTCGTTAGTGATGGTGTCGCGAGTTTGTCCCGTTTCGGAGTTCAGGAGCACAACGCGGACGCCGGGGATGCTGGCTCCTGATTGGTCGCGAACATTTCCAGTCAAAGAACCGTGCAAGATTTGGGCGTAGCCGATAGAGGCAAGCACCATGATGAAGAGAAAGGCAATGGATAGCCGACGCATAGAAAAACTCCCGTTTCTTATTCCAACGAATTACTGAATGATATTCCATCGACTGGGCCAATGCAACTCTTTTCCGGCGGCATTCACGTCCCTATTAACCAAGTGGGTTGAACCAAAAATTCCTCGGATTCACATGCCTTACCAGTCAGGCCCGGAGGGGTGAGGGGGAGTTTTTTCAGAGGCTGGATTTGTCGAGAAGGCTATGGGAGGAAGAGAAGGGAGGGAAAGCTGCGAAATGGCAATGGCAGCGGTTGGGTATCTGCTCCTCGTTTCGCGCGCTAGAATTGAGGTTTGGCTGAACGCACGACGTCACTCCTGTTAATACTTTTGGCTCTGGCTGGCTGCAAGCACACGCCGCCGCTGCCCAGCTTGGAGCTGTCCACGTTTCCCGCAACTGTGCGCCGGGCGATCACCGAAGCGCGCGAAGTTGCGATCACGCAACCGAAGGACGCCGCCAGCACCCTGCGGCTGGGGATGATTTTGCAGACACACGGCCAGATGCAAGCCGCGCTTACCTGCTACGAACGCGCCTTCGCTCTGGACGCAGGCCGTTTCGACACACTGTACTATTGGGGCTTCGCGCTTGCCGAGAGCGGTGAGACTGATTCGGCCATCGAGCGCCTGCGTCAAGCGCTGCGGGTGAAGCCAGATTCGCTGCCAGTGGCGCTCAAACTGGCTGAGGTGACACGGGATGAGACGATGGCAAAAGATCTAGTGCGGCGCCATCCGAACGAGGCGACGGCGCACTACCTGATAGGCCGGGCCTCCAGCGGTGCCACGGCAATCGCGGCATATCGCAGGGCGCTCGAGCTGTTTCCGCGCTATGGTGCAGCGCAGTTCGCGCTCGCGGCCGAGTACCGTAAAAGCGGGCAGACAACGACAGAACTGCTGCACGACTACGAACAGGACAAGAATGTGTGGCCCCGTCTCGACGACCCTGAAGGCTTCGCGCTCGCTGAGCTTTCGGTAAGTGCGCCTGGATTGCTGCGGCGCGCGGAAAGAGCCAACGAAGCGGGACAACTGGACCTTGCGCTGGCCTTGCACCAGCAGGCTCTCCAACAGGACCCGCAGCTTGCCGAAGCATGGATCAATTTGATCTCGATCCATGCCCGGCTCAGGCAGCCGGAAGCGGCGGCAAAAGCCTATGAGCAGGCAGTGAAGATCGCGCCTAACCGCACGGATGCTTATTATAATTTTGGTGTGTTTTGCCAGCAGCAGGAACGATGGCAGGAAGCCCGCGCGGCGTTTTTGAAGACCGTCTCGCTGGACCCGCGTCACCCCGAGGCCTATCTTAACCTGGGCAGTCTGGCTGGCCGGCAAAAGAATTTTGACGAGGCCGCGGCGGCTTTTCAGAAAGCAATCACGGCGCGGCCCGACCTGGCGGCGGCACACTACAATCTTGGTTTGATCCACGCGTATCGCCATAACTTCCCCGCCGCACGAGCCTCACTCAAGAAGGCCCGTGAGCACGCCAACCCGGAACTGGCCGGAGCGATCGAAAGGGATCTGGCACGCTTGCCATGAAGTGCGTTACGCTGATCCTGCTGCTGGCGAGTTCTTGCGCGAAACCGCCGCAGCCGCCACCCGAAGCACCCTTTCTCGACGGCGCCGCGGCCAGCGGACTTCGGTTCCGTCACCAATCAGGGACGCAAGGCAATTTTTACCTGCCTGAAATCATGGGCTCAGGCGCCGCGCTCTGCGATTTCGATCAGGATGGCGATCTCGACGTATTTCTCATTCAAGGCGCTCCGGGAGTGAGCAACCGCTATTTCCGCAATGAGCTGATCCCCAGCGGCAAGCTCGCCTTCAGCGACGCCACAGCGAGTGCCGGTCTGACACAGAGCGGTGTTGGCATGGGCGCTGCGATTGGAGACCTGGACAATGACGGCCGTCCTGATCTGCTGGTCACCTATCTTGGCCGAAACGTGCTGTTCCGCAACAACGGAGACGGCACATTCAGCAACGTGACCAACGAAGCGGTAGCCCTTGCCGGCCGCTGGTCCACTAGTGCCGCGTTCTTCGACTACGACCTTGACGGCTGGCAGGATTTGGTGATTCTTAATTACATCGACTACTCCTTTGCCACCAACCAACGTTGCTTCGCGCCCAACGGCGACCTTGATTACTGCACGCCGCGGGTTTACCGACCCGCCGAGGCGCAACTCTTCCACAACGACCACGGCCGATATCGCAAGGTGGCAAACGCGTTCGCCGCGGCGCTTGGTCCGGGGCTCGGTGTCACTGTGATTGACGCCAACGACGACCAGTGGCCCGACCTATTCATCGCCAATGACTCGATGGCCAATCATCTGTGGATCAACCAACGCAATGGAACCTTCACCGAGCAGGCGCTGGCGCATGGCGTTGCCTATGGCGAAGAGGGTGTGGTGAAAGCGGGCATGGGTGTGGCACCGGGGGATTACGACAATGATGGCCGCGAGGATCTGTTGGTGCTGAACCTGATGCGTGAGGGTGCCAGTCTTTTCCGCAATGCTGGTAAGGGTAACTTTGTCGACGTATCGCTTGCCACGAAGATCCACGCCCAGACCTTTCCGTACACCGGCTTCGGAGCAGGTTTTGCGGACTTTGACCGCGATGGATGGCTCGACCTGTTTCTGGCAAACGGAGCCGTTACCCGCCGCGAAGAGCAGCGTGGGCAACCATATCCGTTTCTCGAATCCAACCTGCTGTTGATGCAAGCGGGCGGCCGGTTTAGCTCAGTCAGGGTTGGCGAACCTGGGGTCGGCCGTGGCGCGGCATTTGGCGATGTGGATAACGATGGAGACGTTGATGTGCTCGTGAACGTCAATAACGGCGACGCCCGGTTGCTTCTGAACACTCAACCCGGAGGGAACTGGCT
>CAZZGS010000529.1:0-3919 GCA_964653845.1 uncultured Bryobacter sp. | reverse complement strand
TCGCAAACTCGAACTCCTGGCCGTAAGCGACTATCTCCTCCTCGCCATGCCCGCTACGCCAGACACCAAGGGCATCGTCGCCGAGCCAGAACTCCGCGCCATGAAGAGCGACGGCGTCATCGTCAACCTCGGCCGTGGCAATGCCATCGACGAAAAGTCCCTCATCGTAGCCCTCCAGGAAAAGTGGATTCGCGGTGCAGCCCTCGACGTCTTCGAAGTGGAACCCCTCCCCGACAACCACGTCTTCTACAACCTCGACAACATCCTCGTCAGCGCCCACACCGCAGACCATACCAAGACCTGGACCGAAGACTCCATGCGCATCTTCCTCACTAATTTCGCCCGCTACACCAAAGGCGAACCACTCCTCAACCTCGTCGACAAAGGAGTCGGCTACTAAACATGAGCCTGCCTCCACCCACTGCACTAGACGTCCGCTCCGCCGCAGTACGCATCACCGGCTTCACCCACCGAACCCCCGTACTCACCTCGCGTGGCTTGAACGAAACAACCGGCCTCGAATGCCATCTGAAGTGCGACAACTTCCAGCGCAGCGGCAGCTTTAAACTTCGCGGCGCAACCAACTTCATCCAGCAGATTTCAGATGAAGAAAAGTCCCGGGGAGTAGTCGCTTTCTCCAGTGGAAACCACGCCCAGGCCGTCGCCTATGCCAGCCGCGTGGCCGGCATCAAAGCCACCATCATCATGCCCAGCGACGCGCCCAAGACCAAACTCTTCAACACCCGCGACATGGGCGCAACCGTCATCACCTATGACCGCCTCACGGAAAAACGCGAGGCCATCGGCAACAAGATCGCTCAAGACAGCGGTGCCACCCTCATCCCGCCCTACGACCATCCCTGGACCATCGCCGGCCAAGGCACCCTCGCCCTTGAACTACTCCAAGAAGTGCCCGACCTCGACGCCCTCCTTGTCTGCCTCGGCGGCGGCGGCCTGCTCTCCGGCTGTGCCCTGATCGCCAAAGAAATGAACCCCGCCATCCGCATCTTCGGCGTAGAACCGGCCCTCGCCAACGACTACGCACTCAGTCTCAAGGCAGGCAAGCCCGTCCGCGTCGATAACAGCCCCACCATTGCCGATGGCCTCCGCACACCACAACCCGGCGAGATCACCTTCCCCATCATCCAGCACCTCGTCGAAGACGTCCTGCTGGTCTCAGAGGAAGAAATCTACGCCGCCATGCGCTACTCGCTAACTCGTCTCAAGATCGTAGCCGAACCCAGCGGTGTCGTCTGCATAGCCGCAGCCATGGCAGGCAAAATCCCGGCAGGCATCAAGCGAGTGGGCATCGTCGTCAGCGGCGGCAACATGGATCTCGATCTAATCGCTACCCTTGCCTAAGCGCAAAGCTCTCGCGTTCCAGCGTCTCCCGAAAATCAGGGTGCGCAATCGAGATCAACATCTCTGCCCGCTGCCGCAAATTCTTGCCGTGTAGATTCACAGCGCCATACTCGCTCACCACCCAGTGCACATCCCCGCGTGAGGTCACCACGCCCGCCCCGGGCTTCAATTGATTCACGATCCGCGACACCTTGCCCTGCTTCGCCGTCGATGGCAAACAGATAAACGGCATGCCGCCTTCACTCCGTGCCGCCCCACGAATAAAGTCCACCTGCCCGCCAATCCCTGAAAATGGCAACTCACCCATGGAGTCAGCACAAATCTGTCCGGTCAAATCAATCTCAATCGCGGCATTGATTGCACACACCTTCGGGTTGCGAGCAATTTGAAAAGGATTGTTCGTATAGCGAGTCTGACGAAACTCAAAAATAGGATTGTCGTTGACAAACTCAAGCAGCCTCGTCGAGCCAATCACAAAACCAATCACCACCTTGTTGTGATTGATCTTCTTCCGGCTGTTGTTGATCACACCACTCTCCAGCAGCGGGATCACTCCATCGGAAACCATCTCACTATGAACCCCAAGGTTCTTGTGATTTCCCAGCAGTTCAAGAATGGCATCGGGAATCGCCCCAATTCCCAGCTGCAGAGTAGCCCCATCGGGAATTAATTCAGCAACATGCCGGGCTATAATTTTGTGCTCCGGCAGCCCCACCCGGGACTCCATTTCCGCCAGTGCAAAATCTCCCTCAACCATCACATCGATTTCACTCACATGCAAGAACGTATCGCCATGCGTCCTGGGCATTTGCGGATTCGTAATCGCAATCACGTGCCTGGCCACCTTGGCAGCGGTAAGAGATACATCAATGCTAGGCCCAAGGCTCACAAATCCATTGCGATCGGGAGGCGTACACTGCATCAACGCCACATCAATCGGCAGCGTCCCATCTAGAAACAACCCTTCAATTTCGCCAAGAAAAATCGGAATGTAATCTGCACGCCGCTGCTGCACAGCCTCGCGAACATTGGCCCCAATAAACAGTGCGTTGTGCCGGAAATTGTCTTTGAACTGCGCCTGGGCGTAGGGGGCAATGCCCATCAACGCCATGTGGACCACTTCCACATTGCGCAACTCCCCTGCCCGGGCCGTCATCGCCTCAATCAATGGCTCCGGCTCGGCACACCCTTGATGCACATAAACTCGTTGACCCGACTGAATTACTGAAACTGCTTCTGCCGCACTAACCATTCTTAATAGTATCGAGAGTCATCGTGTACTGGATCGTCCGCTTGCTCTTTGCTGGCAGCCAGACTGCCGTCGGCGCAGCCCATAGCAACCCACGCGTAGCACGCCGGAAACGGTACTCGGGATAAGGGCTAGCCCCAAACTCAATCCCCCACGTCATCGTGCGACCGTTCCATGGCGGATACTTCCGCTCGTGGTTCTCCTCCCAAATCCCAAGCCACGGAAAGTCCTGCAGATTCCACTCATAGCCAATCCGCAAACCCAGCCTCGGGTTGGTCACCTTCACCTCACCCTTGGTCAGCAAATGCGCATGATAATCCGCACTCATCAGAGACGAAGGATACGTGCGATCCTTCCACTCAAATTCGCCCTCATTCAACTTCGAACTACGCAGGATCGGAGCCTCAAGCTTGGTAACCCCACGCTCCAGAAACGGCGGCCCCAGCGTCACATGCTCTTGCCACGCGATATGCCGGTCAAACGGCAACAGGTTCTCAACATCCTCGGTGAAGCGAATCTTGTTCCCGTCGAGTTCCATCCTGCGCTGCACATTCAGTTGCGACAGCGGCAAATGAGCCCGCAATTCCTCATCGTAAGAAACGATCGATGCCTCGCCGTGCACGCTATAACCAGCCCGCGCTTCTTCCTCTGACGGCGGCCCAAAGAAGTCAACACACCAGTTGTGTCCAAGGATCCCCGAAAGCAGCTTCGCCTCCGGCCCCGTCCCATACTCAGGATGTTTGGCTGCAGAGTACGTAGAAGGATCGATGCCAGGCCAGGGAGGCGTCCACAAAGGGTTAATCCCTTTCCCCTTATGAAAGATTTCAGCAATGTGCCCGCCTTCGGCAACCACTGTCACCCGCAGTTCCTGGTTCTCCCACTGATACGCACGGCGTCCGAGATACGATACTGGTTTCATTCTGGATAGCATATCGTTATGACGAAGTGGTTTGCATTACTCACACTCCTGACGGCAACTCCTTTCTGGGACACGATTGACGTCAAGCAGTGGAGCGAAGAACAATTGCTCGATTTTTTTGGCAACTCTCCCTGGTCTCAGCCCGCTGAATCCACTGCTGGCAACGGCGTACTCACCTTCCTCGCCACCTCAAAACCAGTCCAGTTGGCCGAGGTCGAAAAGCGAAGAAGACAAATGAAAAAAGTCGCCGGCGTCGACGTCATTCAGGATCCGGCCTGGGATGAATTCCAGGAATTCCTCGAACGAGACACAGCCAAGTACATTGTCTTGGCCGTAGCAATCCCCGCCGAAGCCACAAGAGAAGCCTCAGAGATGTCGCTCATGGAAAA
>CAZZGS010000528.1:0-3920 GCA_964653845.1 uncultured Bryobacter sp. | reverse complement strand
CCGCGCACGGTCGACATCGCAATCAAACGCGAAGGCAGCGACAAGCCTCGCAATCCCGAACTCGAAAATCCAGGCGACTTCAACGCCTTCGGCATCCCTGCCCTCTCCCTGCCCTGCGGCTTCAGCGCCGCAGGCTTGCCTATTGGGCTGATGATTGTTGGTCCGCGCTTTTCTGAAGGCAAGGTACTCGCACTCGCCCATGCTTTTGAGCAGACAACGGAATGGCACAAGCGCAAGCCACCACTCCGGCCGGACACGACGGTACCGCCGCTCGCCAATACGGACGAGGCATAAGCCATGCCACGGGGTTGCCTCCTCAGTCTCATCGCTTTTGCTCTCGGATGCATGGCCTGCTTTTACCTGATTGGCAATACTGAAATCCAGGATCAGTATTGGATTCCGTTCGTATATGGCGGGCTCTCCATGCTGACTTATCTGAACCTCTGGGGGATCGTGCAGGCCTGGCAACAGAAGCGATCCTTCAATCTGCCTCGGTCTGATTGGCGGGATGGGACGATGATCGGCATCACCGGCAAGATCCGCGCTAAGAGCAAGCCGATGATTGCTCCGTTCTCGAGACAAGAGGCGGTGATGGTGCAGTACTCCGTCAAGTTCAACGAATCCGATGGCAACCCAAGCGATTCCCGCCTTTGCTTTGGCATCATGAGAACTCCCTGCGTAATCGATTTCGAAGGGCAATCCTACACGCTCGCAGGCTTACCATTCTTGACCGAATTAAGCCCGCGCATTCTCTTGCCTCATTCAGCCTTTCCAGCGGCCATGGAATTCGTGCGGCATAAAAACTTTGAGCTGCTAACGGCGAATCCGATCAAGATGATGCGCGAAAGTTGGGGGGCATTTAGCGACGCAGACGGCGATGTCCAGACACACTATGCGATGCCAGACTGCAAGACCCTCTTTGTAGACAAATTGGAATCTCAAGCGGGAGACAACCTGAGCGGATTGGATCCCTTCCGCGGTTTCCGGCTGGAAGAACTCTGTGTCCCGCACGGAACCGAAGTCAGCATCAACGGTACTTATCTTGCTCAACAAAATGCAATCGACATCGGCGGAGGACTCAGCAAGACCTTCCACTCTCTGAAATTGGGCCCTGGCTCGCGCCCTTCAAATGGTCCACTTATCAAGTCAACGATATTTGGAATTGTCTTTTCTTCAGCTTTACTTGGGGCAACTTACTTTCTGATGGTGTGGCCAAAGCGCTGAGCGGCTAGTGAATCGTGTAGGGTGCTTTTAGCGCAAACGGTGCAACATCGATATCGAACTCGGCGCCACTGGCACCAAGCATGCGATAGGTTCCATGCATGCGCCCCGTCGGGGTCTCCAGCTTGCACCAGGATGAGTATTGAAATGAGGAACCGGGCTCCAGCGCAGGCTGTTTACCAACCACTCCAGGGCCCTTTACTTCTTTCACCGCTTCGACGGCATCAGTAATTATCCAGTGGCGGCTGAGGAGTTGCACAGAGTGAGCGCTGCGGTTGGTGATGCGAATCGTGTATTCAAAAACCCAGGTACCCTGTTGCGGTCTCGAGTTCTCCAGGGAGTACCGAGAGAGCACTTCTACGCGAATATCGTTGGTTACAGTATCGGACAACGGTCCCAGATCGGCAAGAGGTCTTGTCATAGAGGAAACCATAGAATACCAAGCTTGGCATGCGCCTAACTCTGATTTGGCAGTCATTCCAACATTAAGAACAATGTCATTCACAACTTTTTTGAAACTCTATTTCCTTTGTTTCCAACATTTGATGCATTTCAAAACATTAAGACGAACTTGAGGCTTTGCATACTTTAGGGCGGGCGGAAGGCGAGGCGACAGAATGCTTCGCCAACCACCCAATTTCATTTGAGGATTCCAATGCAATGCCCACCAACCCAGAACTTCTCCTCATCGAGGAAGAGGTCGCGAGACGCTTCAACCCCTCCAACCCAATCACCGAGGCTATCGCTGCAAAACTCGCCAGAACACTCTACCAGCAAAGACGCTGCGAATACCTGGTCAACTTCGCCCGATCCATTCCTTCAAGAAAAATCGATGAGATGCCGCTCGAAAAACAGGCGGCATTCAAACAAAACGTCAAGAAGCTGCTCGAAAAGCTTCAAACCTTCAAAAGATCCAGTCGTGACTATTCCGCGGCATTGCAAGTTCAAACGCAACCCGCAATTGAGGCGGCCGCCGATGCCGTACAGAACAAAGCCAATTTCTCAGGAGAAGACCATGTCTAACTATTCAATCCCCGAATCGATCCTCTATCCGATGGAGAACCGCCAGGAACTCGAAGATCTAGCCAATCAGTTAAGGCTCGAGCATCAGCCACAAAACGAAGCCGAAGATGAAATTTTCGAGCGGATGATCATCGCTGCCTGGCTGCGTAAGCGGTACGAAAAAGTGCGAACCAGGCTCTACGACAAAAAAAATGCCATGGCACCTGAGTCGCCCACCATGCTCATCATCATCGACTCCATTCGCCGGTTTCAACATGAAGTCGAGCAGCAAAAGAAACAGCTTTCGAATCTCAGAAAATCATTGCGCCGCTTGCGCGAGACGGGTATGAATTCCAGTTTGGAGGATCTCCATGAATTTGCTCCTGCCGCCTAGTAAGACCCCGGTGTCAGATCATCATGTTCTAAAGTTCACCAAACTCCATCAGAAGGTGCACGAAAGACTGGCACCAGCAACACCCGAAGAGGATTCTCTTTGCAACGAGGTTGTCGTTGGGTTATGGCACTATCGAAGATTCCGCGCGAAGGCAATGGCGCACGAACGCAACCTGAAATTGCTTGAAAACGCCTCAGGAACAAACGAAGCCATTGAACAAACACAGCGCGAAATAGCAGACGCTCATCGCCAGGCGAAGCATCAAAAGAATTTTGCCTGGCGCAGGCGCGCTAAATACTTTGACCTGAAAACGGCTTGCGAGAACCTCGAACGGCTGCCTAGGGCTGCTTGAACAACTCGAAGCGGTGCACCGAATCAAAGTGCCGGATCCCTTCTTCTAACGAAAGCTGCGATCCGGCACTGGGATCAACCAAACGAAGCCAAACGAGGTTTTTGGCCTTCATATAACGCCTTCCCAGATACCGCCCAAAATCAAACCACTTCTCGGCCGCATTTCTGCCAAGCAGCTTTGAATCGGTGTCGACAACCAATATCCGCACCTGAATCTTCTTGCTTTCTGCCTTCTTGATCACCCAATCAAGGTGTTGAAAGAATGCCGGATTCGGAAGTGACACGTCTTCGTGCAATTGGCCGCCGTAGCCCATTGCAAATTCACCGTAAACATTTGGTCTTGCTTCCCCCGCAGGTAGGATTACCAAGTCCAGGCGAGAGAGTCCTTGTGTCAGGTTCCTCTCCACTCCTTCTCGTGTTTGCTCGTACAATAACAGGCCAGTCGCCGGCTGCGCCGACAGTATCAGGAATGCGGAAATAAGACAAAAGAAACGCATTATCCGGGGAAGACGACAATGACCTCAGCCTTGGTCAGGGCCAATTCACTTGGCGCATAGAATGCAATGTTGCGACTACGCGTTACCGCCTCCCAGGCACCGCCCACCTGATTCAGGGCAAAGTACTGAAAATTGAGCTTCACCGGAATCGAGTTCGGTGGCACCGGCAAATGAGTCAGAGCTACCCCCGGCAAAGCGTTGCGAACCAGATGTTCGATATGGGTCGCAGAACAGAGTTTTCCAAGAAGCGGGGTCCGCTGAATCAGTTCCCCTTCGCCCACATCGGCACTCACCGCCAAATAAAATCTTGTATTCCGAAGTAATTTCTCGTCGTCGAGCGAGGCACCGTAAATGCTCTGCTGCATCAACTTCAAAGGAATGGAAACAAAATTTGTAGGAACTGTCGATTCAAGCAGCTTAAAAATCTTGCCACAGAGGTCGCGGTAACAAGGCCC
>CAZZGS010000527.1:2997-3921 GCA_964653845.1 uncultured Bryobacter sp. | reverse complement strand
GTCACATAGAGCCCGTCGGGCCGGGGAGGCGGTGGCGGCTCCACCGTCTTCTTGGCCGCCGGAGCAGCCGCCTTCTTTGCGGGGACAGCCGCCGCAGGGGCTGCCTTTTTAACCGCAGGAGGAGTCTGTGCGAGCATCAGTAACGAGGAAGCGCCGTACAGCGCCGTAATCAACGAAATCTTCATCACTATGAATTATATCGAGCGCGCACTCATTCTACTAGCCCTTTTGGCCGCCACCCTCTCCGCCCAGACCGCCAAAGTCTCGATCCTCGCCACCACAGACCTCCACGGCTACATCTACCCCTACGACTATTTCACCCAAAAACCCGCCAATTACGGCCTCGCCAAGATTGCCACCCTGGTCGCCGAGCAACGCAAAGTTACCCCCGACGCCCTCCTCATTGATGTCGGCGACACCATCCAAGGCTCTCCCCTCGAAAGCGTTTACCAAACCTACAAACAATCCGGACGCCTCCCCGCCGGCATCACCATCCCCGCCCGTGCCCTATCGATCGACCCCATGATGCTCATCATGAACGCTATGCGCTTCGACGCCATGACCGTCGGCAATCACGAATTCAACTACGGCCTTGACAACTTGAACGCCGCCCGCCGCGTCGCCCGTTTCCCCTGGCTCTCAGCCAACACCGTCGCCAGCGGACCCAACACCAAAACCTTCATCCCCTACCTCGAAAAGACCGTCCAGGGTGTCCGCGTCGCGATCGTCGGCCTCACCACCCCAGCCATCCCCCTCTGGGAAAAACCCGAATACTACAAAGGCTACACCTGGGAAAACCCCACCGCCTCCCTCAAGCGCCTCATCGAGATCTGGGGCGACAACAAACCCGACCTCATCATCGTCGCCGCCCACGGCGGAATCGACAAAACCGGAGGCACCGAAAACTTCGCCTGGCAAGTCGCC
>CAZZGS010000527.1:0-2987 GCA_964653845.1 uncultured Bryobacter sp. | reverse complement strand
CTCACCCAGCCTAAAAACTACGGGGCCTCCCTCACCCGCCTCGACTTCGAATTCATCCAGACCGCCAGTGGCAAGTGGCAAATGTCCAAGCGCCGCAGCCATCTGATCAAGGTCACAGACCAGACCGCGGCCGATGAACAAATACTAGCTCTGGCCAAGCCCTACCACGACGCTACAGAACAATACCTCTCGAGCCAAATCGTCCAATCCAGCATCGATCTCAGCGCCGCAACAGGGCGCTATGAAGACACGGCCCTGGTCGATGCCATCCACGAAGTCCAACTCTTCTACACCAAGGCCGACGTCAGCCTCAGCGCCCTCTTCAATCCCCGCCTCACCGTCAGGAAAGGCTCAGTCACCGTGCGCGAAGCTGCCGCTCTATACGTCTACGACAACACCCTATACAAGATCGAAGGCAATGGTGCCATGCTCCGCGCTGCCCTCGAAAACGCAGCCCTCTACTTCGAATCTTGCCCGACTCCCAAGTGCGACACCGGCAACCTCATCAACCCCAAATTCATGGGCTTCAACTTCGACATGGCCGAAGGCGTCACCTATGAAATCGACATCTCCAAACCCGCCGGCCAGCGCATCCAGAACCTCAACTTCAAAGGCACTCCGCTTAAGGACAACCAGCCCCTCACCATCGCCCTCAACAACTACCGCGCCGCCGGCTCCGCTGGCTACGGCATGTTCAAAACTGCCAAGGTCCTCTGGCAGTCAAACGAAGCCATCCGCGATCTGATCATCGAATACTACACCAGGAAAAAGTCCTTCCCCACCAAGCCAAGCAACAACTGGCAACTCCTGCCCGTTGCGGCCCGCGAAAGACTCCTCAAACAATAACCATGCGCCCTTTCCTCGTAGGCATCGCCGGTGCCAGTTGTTCTGGCAAGACAGAACTCGCCCGCGGCCTCGCCCGCCAACTGCTCGACGAAGCTCTGCCCTTTGCTTTGGACCATTACTACATCGACCGCTCCCACATCCCGGAACCCGAGCGCTCCAGCTTCAACTTCGACCACCCCGATGCCCTTGACGCGCCCCTTCTGATCCGCGACGTCGAAAGCCTCAAGCTCGGCCTCGGCATCGAACAACCCCGCTACAGCTTCGTAACGCACTCCCGCCTCGAAACCACTGAACCCATTGCCCCCCGCCCGGTCATCCTTGTAGAAGGCCTCTTCAGCCTCTACTGGCAGGCTCTGCGCGACCAGCTCGACCTCAAAGTCTACGTCGAGACCCCTGACGCAGAATGCTTCAACCGCCGCCTCCGCCGCGATGTAGCTGAACGCGGCCGCACCCCGGAGTCGATCAAACATCAATACGACGTGACAGTCAGACCGATGGCCGAAGCCTACGTCCGCCCCACATCGAAATTTGCAGACGTCACCGTCTCCGGAGTAGTTCCCATTGACTCCAGCATCCGCAGCGTCTTAAACGCCATCGAGACCCGCCGCTCCCATGAGAGCTAACCACAAGACAGCGTAAGGCTGCAAAACCCAACTCTACTCACTTTCCATTGACAGACATGTCTTAGCGGAAAAAGCAAAGAGTTACACACAAGTCAAAAACAAAAGACCCGGCGGGCAAAGCCGCCGGGTACTTTGCTTCGATGATTCGAGCTATTACTTCTTAGCAGACTTTTTCGCAGGAGACGACTTCTTCGCTGCTGGAGCCGCCTTCCTCGCAGGAGCCTTCGGAGCAGCGGCCTGTGCGGGCCAGCCCTTCAGCTTATCGGCATCAACTTCCAGCTTCATCGTGAAGGGTTCCTTGGTGAATTCCTTGGCTACGCCAGTGAATTCAATCTCGGTCCCTACATCGGCCTTGCCACGCAATGGCTTCTCAAGCACGAGCGTGATTTCCGGCTGGTCTGCACTTTCCACGGCAAGGACAATTTCCTTCGGGTTCGTTTCCGGCTTCGTGCTCACCAGCTTGCCCTTGAAGGTCGGCAATTCTGCATCCTTCAGGTTGCCCCAGTAAGTGTCGCCGTCCGGGGCGAGAAGCGCCTTCTTGATGCCAAGGTATTGGAACAACATCGGGTTCTTGCTCTTGAACTCTTCTTCGTTCTTCGCCATCTTGGATTCCTTGGATTCGATCTCGAATCCAGCGGGAGGCATCACCGAGGCCTTTGCCTTTTCGATGATTTCGTTCATTTCCTTCTTGTCGTCGCCGGCATAGCTGGTGAAGACGCGGCCGAAATAACCGGCCATCTGAGACTTCGCCGTTGGGTTCAATGTACCAGGACCATCCAGGTGGCCCGCACGGGCAAAATGCCACATTGCTTCAGCCTGCCGCTTCGGATCCTTTTGCATGACAATTACGGTGCCGAGGAACGAACTGATTTCTGCAGTGCCCGGGCTGAGTTCCAGCGCCTTGGCGAAATACTTCTCTGCTTCCTTGAAATTCTTCTTCTGCCATTCCACCCATCCGAGCGTCTTTAGGGCCTGTGTTTCGATGTCCCCACGCTGCTGCTTCCACTGAGCGTCGGTCGTGCCGGCAGGCTTCTTCCCTGGCTCATAGGTCGCATCGAGGCCACCAATCAAACCATTTGCGGACTTGATACCCGTATCCAGCCCCGCAGCATCATTCTTGTTCATCGTCACAGTGAGCAATGTCAGAAAATATAGTGCCTGGAAATTTTTTGGATCAAGGACAAGCAAATCCCTGGACGCAGAGTAAACTCCAGCCGCGTCGTTCTTCTTGTTGTAAATGAGCAAATAAGTCTGCGCTCGTTCGAACTTGTAGCTCGACTCTGGATATTTCTCTTTCCACTGGTTCAACAATTGCAATTGCTGATCAGGCGCAGTGGCTTTGGAGATCTGCAAGTACAAGTCGTACTCTGCCTGATCTTTCCATTCCTTAGCTGCTTGTGAATAAAGTGTTCCGGTCGACAAGAGCATGCCGGCGACTACGCCGCCAAGGACGATCTTACGAAAGGATTGCGTGAATAATTTCACTGGGCCCGGCCTCCTGAGAAAAACGATACAAAA
>CAZZGS010000526.1:0-3921 GCA_964653845.1 uncultured Bryobacter sp. | reverse complement strand
TCTAGAAGGCTATTTGCAGTCGCTGGATCACCAATGAAGAAAGTCCTCCTACTTGTGTTGGTTGTCAGCATTCCGGTGCTGATTCTGTTTGGCATTTATCGTCAACCAATTGCCGCCTATACCGGGGAGAAGTTTGTGGAGATCCCGAAGGGGGCTTCCACGTTGCGGATTGGGGAGATTCTTGAGGCTGAAGGGCTTTTGCGGAGCCCGCTGCAGATTTGGCTTTGGCGTGCGATGCATCCCGGCAAGAGGTTTCAGGCCGGTGAGTATGTGTTCAAGAAGGAGCAGACGCTCGATGCGGTGCTGTCGAAGATTGCGCGCGGGGATGTTTATTTTGGACAGTTGACGATTCCTGAGGGGTCTTCTATCTACGACATCGCCCGAATTCTGGAGGAGCAGAAGCTGCTGAGTGGGGCTGAGTTTTTGAAAGCAGCTAAAGACCCTGCGTTGATTCGTGATCTCGATGCCGATGCGCCGACGCTGGAGGGCTATCTGTTTCCTTCAACCTACCGGTTGCCTCGCAAGATTACGGGACAATCGCTTTGCCAGCGGCTGACCAGGCAGTTTCGCGAGGTGTGGCGAAAGCTCGGTACAACGGCTGCGCCGCATCAGATTGTTACGCTGGCAAGCCTGGTTGAGAAGGAATCGGCGGCCCCCCAGGAACGGCCACGCATTGCGGGGCTCTTTACGAATCGACTCAAGAAGGGCATGAAGCTGGAGTGCGACCCGACTGTGATCTATGCGGCTCTGGTGGAGAATCGATACCGGGGGACGATCTACAAGTCGGATCTGGCGAACCCGAATCCTTACAACACTTATCAGAACGTGGGACTGCCGCCGGGGCCGATTGCCAACCCGGGGCTTGAGTCTTTGAAGGCTGCGCTGAACCCTGCCAAGACTGAGGACATTTTCTTTGTGGCTCAACCCGGGGCCACAGGGCATCATGTTTTCTCGGAAAATTTAACCGATCATAACCGTGCTGTCGAGGCTTATCGTCGTGGGCAAAAACGTTAAGCGCCAGTTGCCTGATTTGTTGGCTAAGGTTGAGAAAGTGAGCCCACAATTGTTTGCGGAGCTGTTGGTGAAGACAGGGGCGAGTGTTTCTTATCTGAGGAAACTGCTTCGAGGCACTGCGATCGGGTTGCACCCGCTGGTTGAGGGAGTGAGGCAGGATCGCTTTGAGAATTTGTGCCGGACTCTGTCGGGGCTGAGCGATATTTACGGCTTTGAGCCGAAGAAGAGTCGTGAGTGTGTTTTGGAATCGAAGCGACATGCGCAGATTTTGCTTGCCAAGAATCCTGCAGATGCCAGGCGCAAACAGGTTCTACTGCATTTGAATACGTGGCTGGAGAACCCGTCGATTTACCCGGTTTGGAGCGGGTTGCAAAAGCAAAACGCCGCCGACTCGTGAGAGCCAGCGGCGTTTGTTAAAACAGAAAACTACATCATTTCGACTGTGGCAACCTTGAGCACGTCGCCTTCGACGGTGCCGGTAACCTTGGCTTTGAGATCCTTGTCCTTCGAGCTTGCTTTGAGAGCAGCCAGAGCTTTGACGTTGCCTTCTTCGTCAAACTTGACAAACTTCCCATCGCTCAACACGATTCCAAGGCCACTCTTGGCGCAACCCATCAAGCACTGCTTGGTGTGGCTGGCGAGGTCTTTTGTTTTGCACGAGGTGTCAACGATCGTGCCGGTCCATGATTCGGCGAACATCGCCGAGCTCATCAATGCTGCAACTGCAAAAATCTTTTTCATATTGTTAGGTAGATCCTCCCAGACAGGAGTATATACCATTCGGCAACACCGCAGGAGATCCATAAATTTGAAGGTCTGGATGAATCCTTTGGGGATCCGTTATCATCGAGCCGTGGCCAATAAATCGAATTTCACCGTTGACGAATGGGATCTGTTTCGGAAGATTCCGATGCTGACCGGGTTGGTTGTGATGTCTGCCAGCCCGAGTGGGCCGATCGGGATTTATCAGGAGTCACTTGCGGCGTCAGAGGTTTTGCGCACTGGCCTTGATGGAGTGCAGAGTGAACTGATGCATGTTTTGGCGGAAGACCTGAAAAGCAACGTAAGCATGCACAAGATGGATAGTGAGAGCGCTGAGGGGATTCGTGCGGTGGGGATTGCAGGTTGCCGGGAACTTTCCAATATTCTTCGCGCCAAGGCGAGCGAGGAAGAAGCGGTTGAATTCAAGTTCTGGCTGACCACACTGGCACGCAAAGTGGCGGAAGCGGCCCGGGAAGGTGGTTTTCTCGGGTTTGGTGGTAAGCAGATCACCCCTGAAGAGGAAGAGATCCTCAACCAGATTGAAATTGCACTCCGCTAATTCCCTAGTTGCGAGTTGGCTCTCTTCTCCGTATACTCATTTTTTCGCGCTGAGTTTTTCTGGCGCGCATCCGATAAAGAAGAAGAGTTCAATCCATGTTGTTCCGGGACGAAGCCGATCCTCTAGCACCGCAAAGGGAAGCAGCCATGTTTTATGGCCTGTTTTTGCGTGGGCACTCGGCGGATGACCTTCGCCGGGACATTGACGTGCCCAAGGATACGCTGCAGAAGTGGTTGGGAACTCGACGTTATGCCGATAATTTCCGAGACAACCTGAAGCGGGTATATAGCTATCGCAAGCAGGTGCTGGCTATTTTTGATGAGCTTGTCATGAACGAAAAGACCAGGCAACGCCTGCAGTAATCGATAATCAAGTCTGGATGACACTGATCTGCTATATCGTCGATGCTTTCACTGACAAAGCTTTTCATGGCAACCCGGCGGCGGTGGTTCCGCTCGATTCCTGGCTGCCCGATGATCTGTTGCAAGCGATGGCGGCCGAGCATAACCTGGCTGAGACGGTCTATTTTGTACAGCGGCCAGATGGATATGACATCCGGTGGTTTACACCGAAGACCGAGGTTGACCTTTGCGGGCATGCGACGTTGGCATCCGGGTTTGTGATTGAGCAATTTATCGATCCTCTGGCGACTTCAATCACATTCCACTCAAAGTCAGGCCCTCTTGGGGTTGCGATCCGGGACGGAATCTATACGCTCGATTTTCCTTCTCGGCCACCGACACCTTGCAGCCCCGATGAGCATTTACTTGGGGGGCTGAATCTGCCGGCGAAGGAGATTCTGGCGGCTCGCGATTATTTTGCGATCTACGAGACCGCCGATGAGGTGCGGCGGCTTGCACCCGATATGTTGGCGCTATCGCGGATCCACCGATTTGCCGTAATTGTGACTGCTCCGGGTGATGAGCCGGGCGTCGATTTTGTGAGCCGTTTTTTTGCTCCGGCCCAGGGCGTGCCAGAAGATCCGGTTACCGGGAGTGCGCACTCGACCTTGATTCCTTATTGGGCGAAGAGACTGGGCAAGACTGAGATGCGGGCGAAACAGATATCAGAGCGTGGGGGAGACTTGTTTTGCGCTTTGGCTGGAGACCGGGTGAAGATTGGCGGGAATGCGGTGCTCTATTCAAAGAACGAGATTTACGTCCCCACCCTTTCACAAGAATTTCGAAAAATCTCGACCCAGCTAACTGATTCCAGTCAAACCATATAGCCAAGCCTCCCTCTTTCATCCAGCACAACCGTAATCCCCTCTCCGTCACAATCTCAAACGGAAAGGAGAGTTTATGCACATCACCCACAATCTGGTTCAGGTCTATCCCGAGTTGGAATCACAACCTGCCGCACGGCACGCAAGTCCCATCGAATGGGCCACCCAAACTCTCCCCTTCACAGCAGACCCCCAGCAGTCCATCGTCCTCGATTCAGCCCACCGCCGCGCTCCCCGCTTCACCGCTCCCCACTTCACCGCTCCCCACTGCACCGTAAGCGTTCGAGCATCCCATCTTCCTTAGCTGACGAATTCATGATTGGCTGAGAAGATGAAGATTGGGCTGAAGGCGAAGGTTGGG
>CAZZGS010000525.1:0-3922 GCA_964653845.1 uncultured Bryobacter sp. | reverse complement strand
CGCAATCATGCGAGAGCTCGACCGCCTCCCCACAAAAATCCAGCGCACCATCAAAATCCCGCGCACCGAAATCGCCCAACGCGAAGCCTATATCGGCAACGGCGAAAACGTAGAAATCGAAGCCATCGCCGATGCAGAGAAACTCCCCGGCCGCCCACCCAACGAAATCTACTACGACGTCCAAACCAACCAGGGCGACATCTCAATAGAAAACCTACCCCAAGTCAAAAAACTCGCAAAAACGGACCCGCAAGCCGGCGTCAACCTCGCCAAGTGTATCATCCGCGACTTCGTCGAAAAACTAAACGCCAAGCACAACCTGAATCTGCCACCAGAGCCAAATGCAAAACCGCAACCTGAAAAGAAAAATAGATAACTAACCCAAATCCGACCCCGCCCGGAACAGTCCAAAACGCCGGTCCAGCTCTTTGCCAACCTGCCAGACCGATAAAAAGCAACCAAAGCCGGAAGTGTGTCCGGCGGTACATTTTCCATGCCTTAAAATCGAACATCCCGCCAATTCAGGACTCAAGCGAAAGCTTTCAATATCCAATAGAACAGCGGAGCAGATAGGCACAGCGAGTCCACTCGATCGAGGACCCCGCCGTGGCCTGCTATCGCCGTACCCCAGTCCTTGATCTCACGCTTCCGCTTGATCGCTGACAGCAACAGCCCGCTGCAAAACCCGGCGCTCGTGATCAATAGCGCTACAAGCAGAGAGCCCATGCTTCCAAACGGAGTCAGATGGTGAAGCCACATTCCAAGTGCCGACGCACTGACCACACCTCCCACTAGTCCCTCTATTGTCTTGGAAGGCGAGATCCGGGCAGAAACAGCATGCCGCCCGATCATCTGGCCCCACAGATACTGCAAGACGTCGCTCGCCTGCACCACCAACACTAGATACAGCATCCATTCAGCTTGTCCCAACGCCGGGATAAACGAGAGGCCGTATACACAGAGCAAGAGGCCCAGCCAGCGCTGCTTGCCAAAAGCGAAGCCAGCCAGCGGAATCAAGAGCAGCGCCACCCACTGCCAGCCACAGGCAATAGCCAGATACTGCGCGGGAACCACAGCGAAGTACCAGCCGCCCGGACTTCCCAACGGATCGGACGCGCTAAACTCTCGCAAAGCAAACCACGAGAGCAGCGCGAAGAAAAGCACCAAGCCATACTGCCCCAGCAAAATCGCGAAGCCACCCACCAGGATCATCGCCCACCAGGAGTAAATACGCGCATTCAGATTCTCGATAGCCAGCGAGGGGCGCCTCCTCCCGAGCCACCAGCCGGCTAAGCTGGCCAAAAGCAGCACCACGAAAAGGCCTTCAAAGATAACCAGGACTTCTGGACTCATCTGTCGGCCCGATGCCTCAGTGCTTCCATGGCGCTGCGCAATCGCAACAAAAAAGCGGCTGCGTCCTCCTGGCCATCCCATCTCAACGCTTCGCCGAAATACAACGCGCACGGTCCGGGGATTGGCAGCTTTGCGCTCTTGGGCAGCACACGGGCCGAGTTCTCGATCCACACCGGAACAATCGCAACATCCCGGAATGCACGTGCAAGGCAATAGATACCCGGCTTCAAAGCTTGTAAAAAGCCGCCTGGCCCGCGCGTTCCCTCAGGAAAGAAGATCAACGAATCGCCTTGCCGCAAAGCCTCAAATGCAGGCCCCAGCGGATTCAGTCGGTTGTTATCCCTTTCAATCATCACCGAACGGAACACCCGCTCGGTGAGATACCTGCGGAAGCTGTCAGCCCCCCAATAATCTGCGGCTGCCACAGGCCGGGTATTCTCCACCAGGCGATGCGGCATCGACGCTATCAACAGCGCTGCATCAAGATGACTTGTATGATTCGCGCAATAGATACTCTGCCCGCCAGAAGGCTCCCCACCAACCCATTGCCCATGGGCACCTGCGATCCAGCGAACCGCACTGAGACATAAAGATTTCAGTCGCCTCTCGATCATCATTTACTTCCCCAGAAGACCAGCGCCGTCACAGCGAACTGTAACAGAACAGCGCAAACCAGATAGCGAGCCAGGACACGGGCCCCTTTGCACCTGTCCTTGATGCTGCGCTCCACGCTGCTTGATCGCAGCCCCACTTGCGACAGCCATTGATCCAACCTGCCTGGAGCGCATTCTGGATCCTCTGCCAGCATCTCCAACAATTCTGCGTCGAGCCGCACACGTACGGCGAAATAGATCACAACGCCCCACACCAGAAGCGGGAACCACTTGTGGCCGCCCACAGCCAGCACAGCCCCAATATGAGACGCCCACTCCAAGCTACGCATGGACTTCAGCATCGCTGCGGTGGCGCGGCAATCGAAGGCAGCCTCGGCGCTAGCTGAGTCTTGAGCAAGCCTGGACACGCTGCAACGCCTCCTCTCCCAGGACGATCTGAGGTCGAACCCGCCGCACTTTCTCGACAGCTTCTTCTGCAGAAGAGGCATGACCAGCCGACATCAGCCACGCCGCTGCTACCGTTGCACTGCGTGAATAACCGAGCGCACAACAAACCAGAGCTGGCCGTTCTGCTTCTTGAATTGCGCAAACCGCTGCCATCACCTGGTTGTTATTGGGCACCGTCAAATCCAGTACCTGAATATTATGCCGCGCCCGCACCGGCATCTCCGCAGTGAGATCGATGACTGTGGCGAAACGGGCACCGGGGCTAGGTGCCCGCCCGATCCACACCCCGTCCGCGAGATGTTGCCAGGGCTCTTGGCCTCGGGTCCAACAGCGGGAGTTGATCCACGCGCACAGCGTGTAAGGCCACATCCAAAACGCTATGTGTCCATTGCGTTTAGAGAGCCAGGCCGGATCGCCAGTCCAATAAGCACAAGTCACCATCGACAGCGAGAAGGCCGGCCAAAATGCTACATGAAACCTAAATGCGACACAGAACAAAGCAATCGCCGCAGACAAATAGAGTGCCGCCAATTTGGGGCGGCACGCATCGGCGAAGCTTCGTTCCGGAATTGCTGCGACAACCAGGAGCCCCGCCCATAGCCCCAATGGGAGGTCGATAAAGTGGTGCTGATAAGTCGTCCAGGCCGACACAGCGACCAGAATGAGCCAGGCCGCCGCAATGCGCCGCGCCCAGCCCGTGAGCACTCTCCGGTAGCAGATCCATAGAATCACCGCAAGGCTCACATGCAGCGAAGGTGCTTGATTGAAGGGTTTGTCGAAACTGCTAAGCGTACTATAAAGCCAACCCGCCAGGCCTTCAATCTGCGGGCGCTCCAAGCTCATCCGCAATGGAAAAAGAACAAAGCACGCAACAGAGAATATCTGGATCGCGAGCAATCTTAAGGCGTGCCTGTCCAATTCCTCACGCGTCCGGCAGAGTGCAAAAGACAACGCGTATAAAAGATCGCAAGACCAATACGGCACGATCGTCCAGGCCATGAAAGGCAATTGCCGCTCCCAGCTAAAGACAATCGAAGGAACGCTCGCAAGGCTGGCCGCATACGCATTCGCGGCGTTGTAGCTGAGAAAAAAGAACGAACCAAGCAGTGCCAGCCAGACAGCGGCCCTCAGATAAGGCCGTTGGGCAATGCGTTCCATCTAGATCCGTTCCGCACGAGAAACAGTGAACAGGCCCGTGGGGTCGATTCGCTGCTCCACTTTCCGGAAGCCGGCTGCCGCCACAAGTTGATCCATTTCCTCTTGCGTCCGCCGCCGCATGACCCAAGGCGCACCCTCTCGATGACTGCTCAGCGTTCTCGCGATCATCTCAAGTTGAGGGTGCCAGGGCTGTCCTGTATAGATTAGAAAGCCTCCAGGCTCCGTAGCAGCCGCAATGCCGCGCAACGATTCTTGAACCGCCCGGTTGTCGGGAAACAGCTCGTAGAGCCCCGAGACAATCGATACGCTCGCCTTCGGCCGAATCGCCCCCAACGCCACAGCGTCGAAAG
>CAZZGS010000524.1:3678-3929 GCA_964653845.1 uncultured Bryobacter sp. | reverse complement strand
GGACAATCGTCAAGCAGGGCGACACAGTAGCGGAGTTTGACCGGCAGTACATGCTGCAAAGGCTCGAAGACTACCAGGCGACTATGGAGACGGCCAAGGCACAGTTGACCCAGCAGAAGGCGAATCTGGAGTTGACGCGTTTTACGCATAACCAGAATGTGGAGAAGGCCAAAGGGGCGCTCGAAAAGGCGAAGCTGGATATGAAGACGCTGCCTGTGTTGAGCGCGATTGATGCCGAGCGAGTGAAGCTG
>CAZZGS010000524.1:0-3668 GCA_964653845.1 uncultured Bryobacter sp. | reverse complement strand
GGCCGAGGCGCAGTACAAGCAGCAGTTGGCCGAAGGCAAGTTTATCGATGCGCAGGAAAAGGCTCAGTTGAAGTATGCCGAGCTTGAGTTCAAGACTTTGCAGATTGAGTATCAGCGCTCGCAGCAGAATGCAGACCGGATGCTGGCTAAGGCAAACATCGCCGGGATGACCGTAATGCAAAATATCTTCCGCGGGAGTGAGTTTGCCCAGATTCAACAGGGCGATCAGATCTATCCGGGGCAGTTCTTTATGCAGGTTGTGGACCCAAACTCGATGATCATCAATGCAACTGTGAATCAGGTTGACGGCGAGCAGTTGCGGATCGGGATGAAGGCGAGAGTGCGCTTTGACGCCTATCCGGGGCTTGAGGTGCCGGCGCACATCATAAATATCGCTGCTGTGCCGAAGAGTGGCGGAATGAGGGCCAGCTTTGTGCGCGAGATCCCGGTTCGACTGAAGATCGATCAGATGGACAAGCGGATTATTCCCGACCTGAGCTGCAGCGTGGACGTTGTGATGCTTGAGGAAAAAGACGCAGTGGTTGCTCCGCTGGCTGGTGTGTTTGCCGACGAAGAGACCGGCAAGCGCGTGGTTTACATCAAGAATGGCGAGGCTTGGGATCGCCGTGAAGTAGAAGTAAGTCTCGAAAATTATCTGGTTGCTTCGGTTAAGGGTTTGAATAAAGGGGATGTGATCGCCCTGGATAAACCTCCAACGACCAACCTTGTGGCAAGTAAAGGGTAGAGTTGTATGTCTGAAATCAAACCGAAGATCCGAATTGGACAGAGTGAATCCAGTGTGCGTAATAAGCGCATTCTGATGGGTGTGGTGGCTCTGGCTTGTGCCGGTGGCGGCTATGCCGCGTTCAACTACAACCAGAAGGCGAGTGCGGTGGAAGTGCCTGTCGCGAAGGTGCGTAAGGGCAATTTCACGATCGTCGTGAGGGCTCGTGGCGAGATTCGCAGCGTCAACTCGGTGACGATCATTGCGCCGCAGGTGCCGGATCCGCGTATCGTGCGTCTGGCCGAGAGTGGCAAGCCGATTCGCAAGGGTGATGTAGTGGTGGAGTTTGACGCTGCACAGCAGGAGCAGAATCTGCTTGAGCGCAATACGAGCGTGAGAACGATCGATAGCCAGATTGTGCAGACCAAGGCATCGCACCGGATTGTCACCGAGATGGATGGCATGAACAAGATGACGGCTGAATACAACCTGGAGCGGTCGAAGCTTGAGGCGAGTAAGGCCGAAGTGGTGAGTGAGATTGAGGGTGCCAAGAGCCGGATTGACGTTGGAATTTCCGATGGTGAGTTGGGGCAGGTAGGGCAGACGATCAAGACGCACAAGGCGACCCAGAATGCGGACCTCGAACGACTGGACCAGAACAAGGACAAGGCCGCTCGCGATGTGAGCCGGGCAAAAGGTTATTTGGGCAACATGGTGTTACGCGCTCCCAGTGAGGGGATTGTGAACCTGCTGCCTAACTTCCGCAGCCAGGGAAGCTGGGGTTCGAGCCCGCCTCCGTTCAAGGAAGGCGACCGGGCGTGGACGGGTGCGGCGATCGCTGAGATTCCCGACCTTTCGCTGCTGCGCATTGATTTGAAGCTGGATGAAGTGGACCGTGGAAAGCTGGAGCTGGGGCAGACGGTGAAGGTGCGGATTGACGCGATTCCCGATCGCGAATTTGATGCCAAGCTCGACTGGATCAGCCCGATTGCTTCGGTGCAGTGGCGCGGCATGGGCATGACTGAGAAATCATTTCCGGCCCGGGCGACCATTGATGGTACCGACAAACGGTTGAGACCCGGGATGAGCGCCTCGGCCGAGATTCTGATTGAGAGTGAAGCCAACATGACGCTGATCCCGACGCGGGCCAGCTTTACGATTGGCGGCAAGCCTTCTGTTTATGTACAGAAAGGGCAAGCTTTCGCTGTGCGTCAGATCGAAGTGGGCAAGCGAAATGATAACGAGACGGTAGTGCTGAAGGGACTCAGGGAGGGTGAAGTGGTTACCCTTGAGAATCCGTCGGAAGCGGCACGCAAGCAGAAAAAACTATAAATCCCAGACATGCGAAAACTTATTGTTCGATTGATCATTCTCCTTGTGTTGGTGGGGGCGGGCTATGCTGCGTTCCTCGTTTACAAGCAGATTCCACAGCGCGAAGATTCCCTGGCTACGACCAAGGTGAAGCAGAGCGATGTTGTAGTGCGCAGTTTTGCCCGCGGTGAATTGCGTGCGGTGCGCAGTGCGACGCTGACGGCTCCGAACTTGTTTGGCACTGTGCAGGTGACCAAGCTTGCAACGCTAGGTGCGCTGGCTCGCGAAAAGGATCTGATAGTTGAGTTTGACGATGCGGAAGTGTTGTCGCGGCTTGAAGAGAAGCAACTGGAACTCGATCAGATTGACGAGCAGGTGAAGAAGGCGCAGGCGGATCTGGGGATTCGTGACAATCAGGACCAAGTGGAGTTGTTGCGGGCTCGTTATGGGGTTCGCCGGGCTGAGCTTGAAGTGAAGCGCAATGAGTTGATCAGTGTGATTGATGCCAAGAAGAATCAGTTGACGCTTGAGGAATCCAAGCGCCGCCTGTTGCAGCTTGAGAGCGATATCAAGAGCCGCCGTGAGCAGGCTCAGGCTGAACTGGCTGTGTTGGGTGAGAAGACCAACAAGGCCAAGCTTGAGCTCAATCGCGAGAAGCAACGACTGGCCCAGGTGAAGTTATTGGCCCCGATGAGCGGCCTCGTGGCAGTGAAGCAGAACCGGTCTACCGTGATGATGTTTGGTATGTCGCTGCCGGATATTCGCGAAGGCGATCAGGTGCAGCCTGGTATGCCGGTGGCGGACATTCTCGATTTGAGCGAGATGGAAGTGGTGGCCAAGGTGGGTGAGCTGGACCGGGCGAATCTGACTGAGGGTCAGGAAGTTTCGATGCGGCTTGATGCGCTGCCGGACAAGAAGTTTACGGGGAAGATCAAGTCGATGAGCGGAACCGCTTCGGCGAATATGTTTAGCTCTGACCCTGCCAAGAAGTTTGACGTGATTTTTTCGATTGATATGCGGCAGTTGTTGAGTGCCCTGGGTGCGAATGAATCGCAGGTAAGCCGGATTCTGGCACAAGCCGACACCAATCGAAAGAAGGGGCCGATGACGTCTTTTAGCGCGCCGCCTATGGCTGCGCAGCCTGAAGGCGGGATGCCGCAGGGTATGGGGCAGGCACCGGCTGCCGCCCCAACTGAACAAGCTGGTGGACGGCAGCGTGGTGGCGGTGGCAACAACATGGATCCCGAGTTGCAGCGCAAGCGGCGTGAGCTGGTAACGAAGTTCAGCAAGGGAAAAGCTATGGCTGACATGACCCCGGAAGAGCGTGCGGAAGTGATGGCAAAGGTGACTGCTGAACTGCAGAAGACCGGGGCGATGCCGGCCGGCCGCGGGAACCGCAATGGTGGGGCTCCCGGGATGCCGACGATGTTTAACATAGGCGGCTTGATGGTTTCACAGAAGGACCTCGATAGCGCGAACTTGCCGACTCCACCCGAGGAAGACAATCAACTGGATGTGCTGCTGCGGCCGGGTTTGCTGGCTGATGTCGAGATCATAGTCGACAAGGTGCAAAATGCGATTAACGTGCCGATTCAGGCCGTGTTTGAGAAAGACGGCAAGCAAGTGGTTTATG
>CAZZGS010000523.1:3299-3945 GCA_964653845.1 uncultured Bryobacter sp. | reverse complement strand
CCGGGATTGCGCGCCGGCTTCAATGGCGATCCGTGATCGCGGTATCTTTGCAAAGAGCTTTCTCAACCCGGCTGGGGTCATGGCAACGGTGCCTTCTTCATTCAGGCAAGCGTAGCAAGCATCTTTGTCGCCGAGATCGATTCCAATCACAGCTAAAGTGGTGGTAATATCCGTCCTGGCTGGTCTCCTTTTTTGCACTTCGAGTGCGTATCTGACGACAGCATAGCGCCGACGTTCAGTCGAGGCCAGCCGCCTCAGCCCATCTATAGCGCACCCCGTTACTGTGCCCCTAACGGGCTCTTAACCCCAACCATCATCATGCGTTCGCCGTCCACCCAGCCGTTCTGGGCCGCAGCGGCGATCTGGGAGAACTCGCCGGAGACCCGATAGGCCGCGATGGGGACTTTGAAACGGTCGTAGGCCTGGCGGATGATGTCGAGATAGGGGAGGGCCAGCTTGACCATCAGGATATCGGCACCCTCCTCGAGATTGAGCGCCCTCTCCTTCAGGGCCTCGCGGGAGTCGGTCGAGTCCATCTGATAGCTTCGGCGGCTTCGCGGAAGGGGCCGTAGTAACTTGAAGCGAACTTGGCGGCATAGGCCATGATCGGCTGGTTCGAGAAGCCGGCTCAATCGATCGAGTCGCG
>CAZZGS010000523.1:0-3289 GCA_964653845.1 uncultured Bryobacter sp. | reverse complement strand
GGATATAGTTGCGCCTATAGACATGATGGACGGCGGCGACGCGGCCGTCCATCATGTCTATAGGCGCAACTATATCCGCTCTGGCGCGGGCATGGGTGACTGAGGCGGCCGCCAGCCATTCGAGCGAAATATCGTTATCGACATCGCCGTTGACGATCTTGACGCAGTGCCCTTGGGAGATATATTCACAGTTGCAAACGCCGGTGATGACGAGGAGACCGGGAACCTGCTGCTTGACGGCGCGGATGGCGCGCTAGACGATGCCGTCTTCATCTTAGTCCCCGGTGGCCTCTTCGTCCTTGTGTTTGGCTACCCCGAACGGGATCACGTCGCCGATGCCGAGCGATTGAACTGCGGTGTGCTCCTTGACGATCTCGTCGATCGAGAGCTGTAAGTTGCCCGGCATGGCCCCAAGGGGCTTCCGTATCCCTTCGCCTTCGACGGTGAATAGCGGGAGGATGCAAAGTTCTCCGGCTGCAGGTGAGTTTCGCGGACCAGCGCACGAATGGCGGGAGATTATTGACGGAGGCGCCGGGGCCGTTCGATGGGGAAAGGCATGAAATCATTGTAAGACCCGAGGAGCTCAAAAGCTGAGTTTCGCGCCTAGCTGGATCACTCGACCCGGGCTCGCGCTTTGGATGACGCCGTAGCTGGCGTTGCCTACCTGAGAGTTCGGCAGGCCGAAGTTGACTTTGTTAAGGGCGTTGAAGAACTCACCGCGCAACTGAAGCTTGATCCCCTCCCGGATGGAAATGGACCGGAAGAGAGACAGGTTCATGGTCGCCTCACCGGGGCCATCGAGGATGTTGCGGCCCGAGGTGCCGAAAGTGCCGCGGGCGGGCTGGGCGAAGGCACCGCCGTTGAACCATTGCAGCCGGGACTGGACTATGCCGGAGCGAGGATCGCCGACTTGCTGGGCGTATTGGTTCGAGGCGCCACAGTTGCAGACGTCGCCTTGCGAGGTGACAGCGAAGGGGAAGCCGGTACGGAAGCTGGCGATCGCGTTCAAAGTCCAGCCCTTGACGAAGTGATTCCTGCCGGGGAGCTCGTAGGTAGAACTGAGCACCGGCCGGTGGCGGATATCGAAGTTGGAGCGGCCTTTGTTCAGGCGCAGGTTAAAAATATCGCGGGGTTGATCGTCGATCAGAGAAGCACCGTCCAGGCTTTTTGAAACGGTGTAGCTGACGAGATAAGAGAAGCCTTTTGACATCCTCCGTTCGAGCTTGAGGAAGGCCGCGTGATAGGTGGAGTTGGTGGCGTTCTCGGTGATGCGAATGGAGTCGCCGAAAAGGGGGTAGCGGCGGCGATTCAAGATCGGTGTCGGACGGGAAGGGTCGGCATCAAGGATCGCTTGGTTGTAGTTCATCCGTTGTGCGAGGAAAGTGCCTTTCGATCCGAGATAGCCGACCTCGACCAGCGTGCCGGTGCGGACCTCTTGTTGTAGGGAGAAGTTCCACTGGCTGTAGACCGGGTCGGGAGAGCTGCCGCCGGGGCCGAAGGCTCCCGGGCGAGCGGCGGCACTGCCGGTGGGCGGGAAGAGGTCGGCCACGCGGAGGACGTTGGGCGAATCGGCCGCGCCATTTTGGTCGCTGCGAACGTCGGTGATTTGGCCGAAGGGTGGGTTGCGAACCCACGTCCGCAGGTCCTGGAGTTCGATGAGGTCGTAGAAGATCCCGAAGCCGGCGCGGACTGCGGTACGGCTGTGCCCGAAGGGCCGCCAGGCGATGCCGATGCGAGGAGCGAAGTTGTTTTTGTCCGCAGGAAGCAAACCGCGAGGAGTGGGCGGCGCGCTGATGCGACCCGCCGGAGGGACCAGCGCCTGGGAGGTGCCAGACAGGAGAAGCCGGCCGCCCGGGAAGGTGGGATCAAAGAGCGTGAGCCGGTTCTGAACGTCGGTAAGGCGAGTGTTGTAGTCGTACCGCAGGCCCAGATTGAGCGTGACGTTTCTGGCCACTTTCCAATCGTCCTGCCAGAAGAAGCCGTAGTTGAAGCCATTGAAGTTGCCAGCGAGCGAGGTGTTGGAGCCGGAGGCGCTCAGGGGTAGGCCAAGCAGCAGGTCGGCTACCGAGACGCCGGTGGTGGAGGCGCGGACCGGGTCGGCGCTGAGACCGCCGGTGAAGTTCAGGCCGCCGCGAACGAAGCGTTCCGAGCGGTCGTTGTAATTTAGCTTCCGCATGTCGGTGCCGAACTTCATGCTGTGGCTACCTTTGATCCACGTGGAGTGATTTACGAGATGGTAGACGTTGGAGGTTTGGGTGGTGGGGTTGGTGTCGGTGCCGATGGTGTTGAAGCCGGTAAGAGTGATCTGCGGCACGCCGAAGGCGAGGGGTTCGTTCAGCAGGTTCTTGAGGCCGAGTTGAGCGGAAATGTTGGTGCCAAAGGCACCATCCTGGAGGATGAGATACGTCGGCCGGTTGTAGCCGGCGCGCAACTCATAGAACAGGTTGGCAGTGAAGGTGCGAATGTAACTGGCCGCGAAGTTGTAGGTGCGGACGTTGGTCGAGAGACCGCCGTTGTCGATCGGGCTGGGACTCGTCTCGATGCCGTCGAACAGGGAGTAGCGGAACATCAGTGAGTTTCGATCGTTGAACCGGTGATCGAGGCGGGTCATGAACTGGTTATTGTCGCTTTGGCCGGAGAGGTTGGCCAGAAAATTGTTTCCGGTGGGTACGTTAAGATTCGGTGCGGGGTAGAGCTTGAGAAGATCGCGAGCAAACGAAGTGACCCGGGCGGCGGGTACAATGTTGCCGGGAAATGCTTGCCGGGAGATGACGCCGTCGGTGGTGCGGATGGTGGTGGCGGGGTCGAAGATCTGACGGTTATTCCGCTGGCCGATCGGATTGAAGTCTCCGGCGCGTTGGGCCAGGGTGGGGACGGTGAGCTGCGCGAGGGAGCCACGGCGGACGCGCGTACCTTCGTAGTTCACGAAGAAAAAGCTCTTGTCTTTCCGGATGGGTCCACCGAGGACGCCGCCGAACTGGTTGTAGCGAAACGGCTGGCGGCCGCGGCCGTTGAGGTTGTCGAAAAAGTTGGCGGCGTCGAGCTTCTCGTTGCGAAAGAAGTGATACGCGGTTCCATGAAGGGCATTGCCTCCCGAGCGCGTGGTGGCGTTGATTTGGGCGGCGAAGCGGCCGAACTCGGCGGCGTAGGAGGAGGTTTGCAGCTTGAACTCCTGAATGGCATCGACGGAGGGAAAGATGGAGGGAGTGAGGAAGTGCGGGTCCATGGCGTCCACGCCGTCGATCAGGTAGCCGTTGGACTTTTCGCGGGCACCGCCGACCTGAAAGGC
>CAZZGS010000522.1:0-3960 GCA_964653845.1 uncultured Bryobacter sp. | reverse complement strand
AGCCTTTTTTGAAATCGCCTCGCTGCAATCATTGAACTTAGTCGCCGTTTTGCACCGAAAATAGCCAAAAATGGCTGCGAACTGCGAAAGTCGGGTTAGGACTTCGGATGAACAAAGGCAAGGCAGGAGTGGGGTTTCGCCGACTCCGATTCGATCTTGCCGAATTTGGGAAGGCCCGGTGCAAATAGACCCGCCCCAGGCTGAATCCGAAGAATCCTGGCCTGTGGGATGCAAATTGGGTCGTTGGGCTAAGTGATAGATTATAGATCGCTTGACCGAATATCGCAAAACGTGAGCGGGAAGGCTGATGATAATCTGGGGCTGGAATTGGGAGAAAACACCTCCAAAACATTTAGGAAAATGAAAGGATGGGGGTGGGACGGTTCAGGCTTCCATGTGGACTGCGTACTTGAGGGGGACACCGAGGAGCCGCTCAGTAGGCGGATTCTGGTTGAGGAACACCGCTTGTATTCGTCGACGATTCAGTCAATGCTGAGCCGTTTATACCAATCTTAGGAATCTTATCTTTTTTCGATAAGATCGCTAAGATTGGTATAAGGAATAACCTGATTCGTAAGGGGATGATCTGGAGCCCAAATCGCGGTGACACTGCGTTTACCGTTCCATTGTTCGATGAATACATGCGACGAATCATGCCCGAAGATTCATTGCGTGATTGATGCCTTCGGCAAAGCGGTCCAGATCATCTTCGTTGTTGTAAAGATGTACGCTCACGCGCAAGAGACCGTGGCGGGCGCTGACAATAATGTTCCGCTCTTGCAGTCTGGCTGCGATCTGGTTGGAATCCATCTGCGGGAAGCGGCAGGCAAGCACTGGGCTATTGAGATGCTCCACGGTGCCACCCAGGGCTTCCACTTTCTCGCGCAACTTGGCCGCCAGCTCCAGGACTCGCGCCTCGATCGTTGCCGTGCCGAGCTTCAGGAAAAGATCTACGCTTTGCTCCATCGCATAGTAGAGCGGCATCGCCGGGAAGTAGCCTTCGTAGCGCTCGGCTGCGGTTGAAAACTCAGGCATGCCGTGGTGCAGATTGGACCAGTCTCGCCAGTTGTGGTGGCTGCGCCAGCCGATCACGTTCGGCTCCAGCCACTGCCTGACGCTGGGCTTTACGAAGAGAAAGCCTGCGCCTGTTGGGCTCAACATCCACTTGTAGCCGTGTACGCTCAGCATGTCGATATCGAGATCTTGCACGTCGAATTCGATGGCGCCGCAGCCTTGCGTGGCATCGACGTAGAAGAGCGCGTTGGGGCAGAGGCGGCGCATCTCTTTGAGCGGTGCGCGGAAGCCTGTGACGTAGTTGAGGGCGCTTACCATCACCAGACGAGTACGGTCGTTGACGTGTTGTGCGAAGTCTTCAATGGGGGTCTCAATGAATTCGACGCCTTTGCGGGTAAGCAGGCTTGGGGCGTAAGTGTTGTTGGGGAATTCGGGCGAGAGAGTGATGATGCGGTCGCCGGGTTGCCAGTCAATGCCGTTCAGGGCAATGGAAAGGCCGTGCGCGGTGCTGGGGATGAAGGCGATGTCGTCGGCGGTGGCATTTACGAGTTTGCCGAGTTTGGCGCGTAGACGGTCGAGGTCGTCGAACCATTTAGGTGCGTCAACTGCGGCTGTATAATCGCGACGCTGCAGATGGGCCATGACGGCGTCTGAGGCCGACTGCGGGAGCTGTCCCATGGTGGCCGAATTGAGAAAGGTCTTGTTTGCGAGAGAAGGGAAGAGGCTTCGAACCTCTTGCCAATTCACTACTGCTTCAGTTTGCTTTGGACCCATGCAGCAACCTCGACGAGCTGGACTTCGGACATTGCCTTGCCGCGGCGTTCTACTACTTCGACGATGCCCTGCACGAGCTTCTTGCCGATGGTAATGCGCCAGGGGATTCCAACCAGGTCGGCATCCTTGAACTTAACGCCGGGGCGATCGTCGCGATCGTCGAGGATCACGTCGATGCCCATATCCTTGAGTTGCTTGTAAAGGTCGAAGGCGGCCTGCTTCTGTGCTGCGTCGCCCAGATTGACAGGTGTAACGACTACTTCAAAGGGGGCAATCGAGGCGGGCATCGATATGCCGTCGGCGTCGTTGTAGAGCTCAACTGCGCCGCAGAGCACGCGCTCTACGCCGATACCGTAGGAGCCCATGATCACCTTTACTTCTTTGCCATCTTCGTTCAGAACATCAAGGCCCATGCTGTTGGAATACTTGTAGCCGAGCTTGAAGATGTGGCCGATTTCCATGGTCTTGAGGATCTCCAGGGGTGCGCCAGTCGTGATTTCGGTATCGCCTGCTTCTACTTGACGGATGTCGGCGAAGGTGGCGGTGAAGTCTTCACCAGGGGTGACGTTGCCAAGGTGGAAATCGTCTTTGTTGGCACCGGCAACCATGTTCTTGCGGCCTTCGAGGGCCAGGTCGGCGAAGATCGGCATGTTCTTCACACCAACGGGCCCAAGCGAACCAGGGTCTGCGCCAAAAAGATTGCGGATCTCTTCAGGCTGAGCGGCACGAAATTCCTTGCAGCCGGTGGCGGCGATGAATTTTGTTTCGCTCAACTGGTGGTTGCCACGCAGCAGCGCTAGTACCGGGCTTTGTTTATCGCCGTAGTCGGCAATGGCGACATAGCTTTTGATCATCGAGGTGGCGGGCAGGCCGAGGAACTCGGCGACTTCGTCGATGGTTTTCTTTGCAGGGGTATGAATCTCGGTGGGGTCGAGAGCTTCTTCCGGGTCGGGCACTGAGGGAGGAACCGGACTTGAGACAGCCTTCTCGAGGTTGGCTGCATAGCCAGTCTGCTTGCAGACCACCACGAAGTCTTCACCGGCTTCTGTTGCGACCATGAACTCCTGGCTCGCACTGCCACCCATGGCACCTGAATCGGCGTCGACGACAACGTATTCAATACCGCAACGCTCGAAGATCCTGCAGTAGGCCTGACGGTGCTTTTCGTAGCTGACATCCAGGCCGGGGGCATCAATGTCGAAGGAGTAGGAGTCTTTCATCAGGAACTGGCGCACTCGCAAGAGGCCACTCTTGGGGCGGGGTTCGTCGCGGAACTTGGTTTGGATCTGGTACCAGATCTGCGGCAACTGCTTGTAGCTGCGCAGTTCGCCACGGGCGATAGAGGTCATGACTTCTTCGTGAGTCATGCCAAGGCAGAGGTCGCGATTGAAGCGATCCTTGAGGCGGAACATGTTCTGCCCCATGGCTGTCCAGCGGCCGCTTTCCTGCCAGAGCTCAGCAGGGTTGAGGGCGGCGAGCAAAAATTCCTGTGCGCCAATGGCTTCCATTTCTTCGCGGATGATGCGCTGGATCTTGGTGATGCTGCGCTGGGCGAGGAAGAGATAGTTGTAGATACCGGCACCCATGGGCCGGATATATCCGGCGCGCAAGAGGAGACGGTGGCTAGCTACTTCGGCGTCTGCAGGGACTTCCCGCAACGTGGGGATAAAAAGTTGACTCCAAAACATGAGGGAAAAGGCCTTCGCAAAGAGGGTAAGTTAACGAGTCTAGCATGCTAGACTGAGGGTTCTTCGAGCTATGAAGATTGCCATCGGCGCCGACCACGCCGGATTCCTCCTGAAAGAAAAGCTGCGCGACGAATTGAGGGCTGAAGGCCACGAAGTCGTTGATGCGGGTACAACAAGTACGGAGTCGGTCGACTATCCCGATTTTGCTGAGAAGGTATCGGAGCAAGTTGTCTCTGGTGCCGTCGAAAAGGGGATCCTTGTGTGTTCAAGCGGGGTGGGAATGTCGATCGCAGCCAATAAAATCAATGGTATCCGCGCTGCGTTGGGCACAAGCGAAGACGAAGTAGGCTATGTTCGCCGCCACAATGATGCCAACATCCTCGCCATTGGTGCCAACTATACCGACGAAAGCACTGCACGCAAAATGACCGAAGTCTTCCTTCATACCGCGTTTGAAGGCGGACGCCACGCCCGGCGCGTGGCG
>CAZZGS010000521.1:0-3960 GCA_964653845.1 uncultured Bryobacter sp. | reverse complement strand
GTCGACAATCCACACTGCTTCGGGCTTCAGTGTCTGTTTTGCAAGGCTCTCAAGCAGGGATTCCAGATGCGCTCTGCCCCGCCAACTTGGAACTATTACGTGAATCGCTTCTTGACCAGAAACCATAGATTGTAGAATCCATCGCGCCAGGGATTGAGCTTCATTTCACCGAGGCGAGAGGTGTAATGAATTGAAATTTCGGCAAATCGAACCTTGTCGCTTTTGAGAGCTTCGATTTTTATTTCTTCGCTGAACGCCATTCCGTCACTTTCCAGCGTCATTTCAGAGAGGATGCTTCTGCGGAAGACCCACATGCCGCTCTGCGAATCGCTAACCCAGCGAAAATAAAGCAGGCTCATGGCGATTGAAAGGATGAAGTTGCCCATTTTGTGCTTGAAGCTCATCGCCTTTGGATCGCGCACAGGAAACCGCGACGCATTCAGAAAGTCGACCTCAAGATGACGAAATGCCTCCAGAAGATACGAGATCGCATCCGGCGGATAGCTATGATCGCCGTCGAGGGTAACGATAATGTCGCTCGTCGCAAAAGCGAAGCCCTTCTTGTAGGCACGCCCGTATCCCCGGGCATCTTCGCGAATGACTCTGGCACCGAAATCGGCAGCCACTTCGCTGGTGCGGTCTGTCGACCCGTTATCGACAACAATCACCTCATCGACAAAGGGCGGCATTCGACGCAAGACCTGCTCGATTCCCTGCTCCTCGTTGAGACAAGGCATGATAACGGTAATGCTTTGGTTGTTGTACATCAGAAAAGGAAATTCCAGAATCGCATGCGCACTCTCGCTCTACTAGTCTCTACTACTCTTGCCACCATGATTGGCTTCGCTCAGGGCAACGCGGAATTGTCTCAGGTGCAGACAATTTATCTTATGCCGATGGCAAATGGCTTTGACCAGTATCTGGCCAATCGCCTCCGCGCCGTCAACCAGATTCGCATTTTGACCGATGCCAGCAAAGCTGATGCGATCTTTACCGACAAGATCGGGCTGGCCTTTGAAGCGCGCCTTGATGAGATAGAAGCTACCGCCAAAGAGAAGATTGCTGCCGATGAGCCTCCTGTTGCAGGCCAGCCGCAAACTGGCATGAGGCTGGCCCCCAAGGTGATTTCGAGTATCGGCCGCGGTCGTGGTACCTACTTCCTGGTGGATCGGCGCTCGCGCATCGTGTTGTGGTCTAGCTTTCATAAGGCAAAGGATGCGCAACCGAAGAACATGCACGCTAATGCCGGCAAAGTTGCCAATGAATTGGCTGAAGACTTTAGCGGGAAGAAGAAGTAAGCTGCTTCTGGCTCAGCCGCTTTCTGTATTCGCCGGCTAGTCTGTTGATGACCACACTGGCGTCCCACTCGCGCTTGACATAGCGATAGGCCCGTTCGCCCATTCCGGCTGCCTCTTCGCGATTCTTAAGCAACTCTTCTATCGCAGAGGCGAAGGCCTCCGGGCTGTCTGCCAGCCTGCAGTAAAGGCCATCTTCTTCGGCCAGGCCTTCAGCCCCGATCGAGGTCGAAACCACCGGAATCCCAAAAGCAAATGCTTCGAGCAGCTTCACACGCACACCGCTGCCGGCCTGGATCGGACACAAGAAGACGCTCGACGACTGCATGTCCTCTTCGATGCTCTCTTTGAAGCCAGCCAATTCAAGGATCCCTTCCGAATTGGCAAAGGCGTACTCCGGTGGCGGATCTACACCAACCGCCAAGACCCGAAAGTCTACCCCGCGCACTTTGAGAATCGGCACCACCTCGTTGAAGAACCATTGCAGTGCCTCAAGATTCGGCACGTGGCGAAAGCCACCGACAAAAAGCAATGTGTTGCCTGAACGAGCTTTCAGATTTGCTGGAAATGCATCCACGCTAATGCAGGCCCTCAGGCCAGACATAACTCTTGTTCCGAGCCCCGGCTCCATGCTTAACAAATAGTCTCCGTTGGCTTTGGTGCAAACTTCGATCAGGTCAAAGCGTGGCAGCATCTTCATTTCCCAATACATCGCCTTTAGATATTCGATGCCTGCCGGGATTCTCCACAGCAAGCTCTGATTCGTCCTCAGTTGGCGCTGGATGGATTGGAAGTAGATGTCGTGCTCAAAGATCGTCGACAGCACGTTCTTAAATTCACAACCGTACTGACCAAGATTTGTGTATTCAATCTGAACCACGTCGATCTTCTGGTTCAGAATCGTACGGTGCAGAATCCAGTCGAGATCGCCATTGGCGAATTCCATGACAGAACTCGGCAAGAGGCTGAACATTGCCTGCGGCTGCCCAGTCATGCGCACTATAAACTGCATGCTGGCCGTGAAGGGTGCCAGTTGCCGATGTGCTTCCCGCTCCCATTCCTCATCGAGCAGCGCAACCAGATGAACATCGGCATGGCGGCTTAATTCTTTCACCGCCAACTGCATGAATACTGCCCCACCGTGGCTTGCCGGGGACAAGCCATAAGGAGAGAGAAACAACACGCGAGGTCTATCTGTTCTTAGATCTTTCGATTCGTAATGGTCGCGGTAATAGCCACCTAGCGGTCTTCGAAAAGCTGTGAGGTCGTCGATTGCGGCAAGGCTTCTGGCCCGCCATCTGGCACCGCAAATTTCAGGGAGTTGAAACGCGGCCCGAATCAGACCGGGAAAGGTGCCCCGGCCCGGAACATCACCGGTGAACAAGCTCAAGAGTGCTGCGATGTGGCTGGCTATGAAGTGTTCGAGCAACATCTTTGGGGAGTGGATGTTCTTCCAGGCGAAGAGCACGAAATTCTTGCGTACGACCGAGTGAATGTAATGCTGCGAGAACTTCTTTCCAATCGTGCCGCGATGCTCATGCCAGACGTGGCTCTGCGGTTGATAGAGAACACGCCAGCCGCGCTTCCACGCCCCATAGCCCATATCGGTGTCTTCCAGATAGAAGGGTCGCAGCGCCTCATCAAAGCCACCTAGCTCCAGAAACTTGCGACGGTCAAAGGCGCAAGAGCCACCTCCGCCGTAGAAGCACGGGTAGAGGTCTTTCACCTCTTCATCGATCCTGTGTCTTAGCTCGAGTACTCCGCGCCGCCACCGAGCCTGCGTCAAGCCGGTCTCTTCGCGAACCTTGTTTGCATCGGAGAAAAAGATCTGGCACGAGACTGCGAATACATCGGCATCCTCAAAGCCCTTCAGCAAGGGAGTCAGAAAATCTGGCGCCACCCGCATGTCGCTATTGAGCAGAACGACAATATCGTTACTGGCTTCACGAAAGCCACGGTTGGATCCACGGCCGAATCCCAGGTTGTTTTCAAGCGCCACAACCTTCACACCCGGAAAGCGCTCGCGCATAAATTGGGCACTGCCGTCTGAGCTCCCGTTGTCCACCACGATCACTTCGTTGTCCGGGTGGCCACTCATGGCTTCGATCACGCTGGGCAGGTATTTCTCCAGCAGGTCTTTGCCGTTCCAGTTGGGAATCACCACACTTGCCGATTGATTGCGGGCGCGCTCGTTAGGAGGCAGTTGCCTGCTCCCCATCAGCATCCATAGAAGGTCGGTTAGCCAGAGGCAGGCGAGTTCGATCACCGCGAGGAACGGGCTCACGATCAGCATCGGGCCCTGACGCAACAGCCTCTTCAGCAGAATCATGAAATCTTGGGACCGAGTCCGAATACCTTCCCCATTCGGATCCAGCGTGAGGCCTCAACTGCCGCGACTTTACTCTCTGCCTCTTCACGCTGCTTCTGTTCGCTCTGAGCCCAAAGCGTTCGCTCAATTACCAGGGTCTCAGCCGCGTCCAGCTTCTTCTGATACTCGGCAAGCTGCTCGCCCGCCTTCTTCAAATTCCCATCGAGCTTCGAGCTGTGAGCCGCGATTTCTGCGATTTGTGAATTGAGTTTCGCTTCACTGGCTTGCGCCCATTCCGCCTGCTTGAGGCCTTCGGCTTCGATCTCGCTCAAGCGCTTCTCATACGCGGCCACAACC
>CAZZGS010000520.1:1487-3962 GCA_964653845.1 uncultured Bryobacter sp. | reverse complement strand
CCCGCTCAGCCCCCCAAAGCCTGCCCCAATCCTCGGCTTCCGCGTCCTGGCATCAATAGCGAGCGAGATCACCGTGTTGATCAACGAAATCGCGTCTGCGCCCGCCGCCTCGGCAGCCTTAGCCAGCGGGTCGATTTTCGCAACATTCGGAGAAAGCTTCACGATCAATGGTCGCTTGGTCAAGTTCCGGATCTCCCCCACCAGTCCGCCCAGCAATACAGGGTCTGACGAAAAGAAGATCCCCCCATGCTTTGTATTCGGGCACGACACGTTCAACTCGTAAGCGGCAATCCCTTCGGCATCCTCCAGTACACGGATCACCTCGTAGTAATCCTCAGGGTCGTAGCCGAAAACATTGGCGAATATTTTTGTTTGATATTTCCGCAGTCCCGGCAGCTTGGTTCGGACAAATTCCCGCACCCCGATATTCTGCAAACCGACGGAATTCATCATTCCAGAGGCTGTTTCCCACAATCTTGGTGGTTTATTTCCCTCAATCGGCTCCCTGCTTAAACCTTTCACCACAATCCCGCCGATAAGGTTTAGGTCGACAATTTCGGCAAACTCGATTCCATAGGCAAAGGTGCCGGATGCGGCGAGAACAGGATTGGTTAATGGGATCCCGCAGAGGGTAGTAGCCAGGCGGGCAGAAATGGCCATCTTCTGGCAGTTTAACAAAGCCGGGTTTGAATCCCTGCCCTTAGAAGTACTAAGTATTTACCCCGATGGGTTTACAAGGCATAAAGTGGCAGACTGGAACTGCCGAAACACCTTATAAGAGTAGAGAACGAAATCGAGACCTATTTGCCTAATAGCAACAAATCACGATCACTCGCCACCAAATTCTCGATGTTTACATCGGTCTTGGTGTTTTGGGTAATCCTCGTCAATATCGGCTACGACGTTCACAACAACACCTTTGATTGGGGCAAAGGCGTACTGATGTTAGGCATTTTGCTGTTTGTAGGGCTTGCGATTGGCCGCTTTACGGTCACTCTTATGGCAAAGCCTCTGCAGAATCTGGCTGCCGGCATGAAGAAGGCGCAGCTAGGCCAGCTCGAGAAAATCCAGGTCAGCCGTACCGGTGACGAAATCCAGTTCGTCGGCGAAGTCTTCAACGAAACTATCCAGGCGCTCAAAGAGCGTGATCGTCAAATCGCCGAGCACCGCGAAATGCTCGAAGCCCGCATCCAGCAGCGTACCGACGCGCTGCGCGAAGCCATGGAGCGCGCCCTCGCCGCCAGCCAGGCCAAAAGCGAATTTCTCGCCAACATGTCGCACGAGCTACGCACGCCGATGAATGGCATCCTCGGCATGCTCGACGTTGTGCTCGAAAGCTCCCTCTCCGGCGAGCAACGCGAAGAACTCGAAACCGCCCAGCGTTGCGCTCATTCACTGCTTGCGCTGCTCAATGACATTCTCGATCTTTCGAAGATCGAAAGCGGCAAGATGGGGCTCGAAAGAATTCCCTTCCAGCTCAAGGCTGTCGTCAACGAAGCGATTAAGACTCATCAGGTTCGTGCCCGGCAGAAGCGCATCGAGCTTATGGCCGAAGTCGCACCGGAAGTCGCCGATACCGTCTACGGTGACCCCATGCGCCTCCGCCAAGTCATTGGCAACCTCCTCAGCAATGCCATCAAATTTACCGAATCGGGCCACGTACGTGTCATCCTGCGCACAGCCACCGATGGGAAAGAAGGCCGCACCGAGTTCGATCTCATCGTTGAAGACACCGGTGTAGGTATTCCCACGGACAAGCTCGACAAGATCTTCGACAAGTTCACTCAGGCTGATGGCAGCATCACCCGCCGCTTCGGCGGCACCGGCCTCGGCCTCACTATCACTCGCCGTCTCGTCGAGATGTTCGGCGGGCGCATCTGGGTAGAGAGCAGCGAAGGCCAGGGTAGTAAGTTCTTCGTCCGCATCCCTCTTGAAGTCGCCCAGAAATCCAAACGTACAGTTGTTGAGACAAAAGACAGCGGCCCCGAGCGCGTCTCCCTCGACGGCCGCAAGCCTCAGATTCTTCTGGTCGAAGACAACGCCGTAAACCAGAAGGTTGTCCTCGCCATTCTCTCGAAACGGGGCTTCCACGTCGATATTGCCGCTAATGGTCTTGAGGCTCTCTCCGCTCTGCAGAAGGGCAAGTATGACTTGGTCCTGATGGACGTCCAGATGCCCTACATGGATGGCATCGAAGCTACCCGGAAGATCCGCTCAGAGTTGCGCCTCACCGAGTTGCCCATCATAGCCATGACCGCTCACGCCATGACCGGCGACCGCGAACGTTGCATCGAGGCCGGCATGAACGATTACGCCTCAAAGCCTGTCAATCCAGCCACGCTCGTTCATACGATCATGCGCTACCTTGATGCCAGCGCAGAAGCCGCTCCAGCCAAAGCTGAAACCGTCAAAGCCGCCACAACCGTGAACGAGCCTCAGGCGATTCCCGAGGTCGCCCCACTGCAAGCTATCGAC
>CAZZGS010000520.1:0-1477 GCA_964653845.1 uncultured Bryobacter sp. | reverse complement strand
TCACTGACAACGACACCAATCTCTTCGAGGGGATGCTGCTGCTCTTCCTGCAGATGGCCCCAGAGCGTCTTGAGAAAATCCAGACTGCCGTCGCCCGCAACGACCGTGCTGCGCTCGAGCGTGAAGTTCGCAAGATACGCTCAGCCGCAGAACGCATTGCCGCAGTCAGTGTTGCAGAAAGCGCCATGCGCCTCATGGATGCAGTCGAATCCCGGCAACAAGAAGACATTCAGCAGAGTCTGATGGCGCTCGAGACGCAGATACTCCGTCTCTCTCGCCACTCGTCCGATTCCGCCAAGCCCACCGAACAAGACGCCCAGCAACTTAGGGCTTCTTAGGCAATGCAGTAAGCAGAGCCAAGGGCGATCAGCATTTTCATGCCAGCAAGTCTGGCAATTTGCTAAACCGGCTTCCCCTCCACGACACTCACCATTGTCGAGGTCGGCGTCACAGAGCTCAACTCAAATCCAGCCATCTCAAACAACCTCCGGAACTGCTTCTCAGTCCGCTCGAGGCCACCCGGAAACGTCATCATCGTCATGTCGAAAGCCTTCGAGATCGAAGGAGTGTTGCCCTCAGGCACCACACATTCCACCACCAGTAATCGGCCCCCAGCGGGGATCACCTTCCGGCAATGCCCGAGGATCTGCACACACTGCTCATCGGTCCAATCGTGAATGATATGCCGGAACAGGTAAGCATCCGCACCAGCCGGGACTGTCTCAAAGAAGCTCCCCTCAATCACCCCACAACGCTCTGCCAGCCCGCCAGCATCCAGATTCGCCTTTGCCCGCCCCATAACGTGGCCCAAGTCAAACAGGAGCCCTCGCATCTCCGGGTACCTCTTGAGCACGCCGCTGATCAACGATCCATTTCCGCCCCCGATATCGGCCAATACCGAAATGCCGGAAAAATCATAGGCATCGATCATGGCTTCAGTCTCGTAGCCATGAAAGCTGCTCATCCCCGCATCGAGAATTGGCCCCAGATGTGGATGCTCCCCGACATAGTCAAAAAGGGGTTTACCGAAAACCTTGTCAAAGCCCGGCTTCCCTGACTTTACAGCGTGATCGAGCCCATCCCAGCCAGCGAAGATGTGATGGAACATCCGCGCACCGGATCGATAGGAGCCAACGGCATCTTCACGCAACACAGCCGACAAGGGGGTATGGTCAAAGGTGCCGCTATCGGTTTCTGAAAACAATCCCTGGCTCGCCAGAAACCGCATCATGCGATGGAGAGACTGTTCATGACATCCAGTGGCTGCCGCCAATTCCCCGGCACTCCGAGGCTTTCCGGCTTCAATCTGATCTGCAATCCCAAGCTCGGCCACCGTACAGATCGCCCTCGTCAGTGCCGCGCCATGCATCAACTCATTCAGTTTTTCGGTCTCTTGCTGTCCCATGTTCGTCATCAGAGAATATCACGACAGCTCCGCCGCTTTCTCCTGCAACAACGCCCACACCGCCTCTAAATC
>CAZZGS010000519.1:0-3962 GCA_964653845.1 uncultured Bryobacter sp. | reverse complement strand
ACTTTGTTGTGTTGGGGGTTGGCTTCATTCATCTCTATCGCAATTTGGGTGGGGGGAAGTTTGAGTATTCGGAGTTGCCGAATCAGGGGCGTTGGGCTTATGCGGCCCAGTTTGTAGATCTCGATGGGGATGGGGACCTTGAGCTGTTTGTGGTGAATTATGTGAAGTGGCCGGCGACGCTCGATCGCGAGTGTGTTGTGTCGGGGAAGGCGGATTATTGCCATCCTCGCTACTACGGGGCTAGTGCGAATCAGTTGTTTGAGAACCTGGGTGGGGGTAAGTTTCGGGATGTGTCTGTGGCTTCGGGGATTGAGGCTCATGCGGGGAAGGGGATGGGTTTGGCTGTGGCCGATTTTGACGGGAATGGTTTGCCTGATGTGTTTGTGACCAATGACCGGGTGTTGAACTTTTTGTTTCTGAATCGAGGGAAGTTGAAGTTTGAAGAGAAGGCTTTTGATTTTGGGGTGGCGGTGCCTTCAGACGGGAAGAGCCCGTCGGCGATGGGCACGGCTGCGTTGGATTACAACAAAGATGGACGGGTGGATTTGATCTATACGGCGTTGAGGGAGGAGACTTTTCCGTTGTACCGGAATGCGGGCAAAGAGATGGTGGAGGCTGGGCTTGAGACGGGGCTTGCGCCGCTGACTCGTGCCATGGCGGGGTGGGGGATTGCGGCGGCTGATTTTAATCTCGATGGCTGGCCCGATTTGATTGTGGCGCGAAGTGATGCCTTGAGTGTGAGCGGAGGGAAGGCGGCTGAGGCGCAGGAGCCGCTGGGTTTGTTCTGGAATCGCGCGGGGAAGAAGTTTGAGTTGGGTGGTGAGCTTAAGACGCCGTCGCGGATGTATCGCTGGCTGGTGGTGGCGGACTTCAACAAGGATGGGTGCCCCGATGTTGTGGTGACGGCATTGAATGCTCCTGCGCTGTTGATTGAGAATAGGTGCAAATGATTTGGTTTCTGATTTTGACGTTGACGTTTGGGCAGGCCGATGCGGCTCGCGATGCGATGCGGGCGGGGAAGTATGACGAGGCGGCGAGGCTTTATGCGGCGCTGGCCAAGCAGTTTCCGGAAGATTTCATGATTCGCTATAACGTGGGGCTGGCGCTTTATAGCGCTAAAAAATACGCAGCCGCTGTGGCGGAGCTGAAGGTGTTTTTGAAGGCGCAGCCGGCTTCGCCGCAGGGGAATCTGATTGCCGGAGCTTCGATGTTGAAGCTGGGTGAGGCTTGCCCTTCGATTGCTTATTTTGAGCGGGCGCTGAGCTTAAGGGAGTTGCCTGAGTATTTGGAGCAGCGGGCTGAGGCTGAGGCGGCTTGCGGACATCCGGCTGAGGCGGCGCGCTGGTTTGAACTGTTGACGGTGAAGCAGCCCCGCAATACACGTGGCTGGTATGGGTTGGGGTTGGCCCGGGTGACCGAGGGGAATGAAGGGGCGGCGAAAGAGGCGTTTGCGCGGCTGTCGACTTTGCCGCCTTCGCCTGAGTTGCGGAAGCTTGAGCGGGATGTTGCGCGGGGGCTTTGGACGTCGGGGCGGTTTGCCGAGGCTCGGGAGGCTTTGTTGCGTGTGAAGAGCTTGGGTGGGGCTACCGCTAGCCTCGAATATGAGTTGGGGGATTGTTACGAGAAGCTCGATGGGCCGGAGGCTGCCTTACCGTTTTATCGTGAGGCAGTGAGGCTGGACGGGAAGTTGATCACCGCCCGGGCTGCTCTAGGCAGGGCGCTGGTGGGGTTGAAGAAGGCGGAGGAAGCGATTGTGCACCTTGAGATTGCGGCTCGCGCCAACATCGACAAGAGCCTGTGGGCGGCGCTGGCGAATGCTTACCGAATGGTGGGCAGAAATGAAGATGCGCGGATTGCGCTCCAGAAGGCTCGCTAAGGCTCTATCCTAGAGGTTCATGGCTGGTCTTCCTGGTTTCGGCTTTCTACGCAATCTCATTGAACGCCGTAGCCTTCTCTATCAAATGGTGAGGCGCGATTTTGAGCGACGTTATGTCGGCTCGATGGGTGGCTGGTTGTGGGGACTGGCGCAACCGATGGTGCTGCTGCTGAGCTGGACCTTCGTCTTTCACTGGTGTTTGAAGATGGGCGTGCCCGAGGGACAGGGGACTAGTAACTATACGATCTTTTTGTTTACGGGTTATCTGCCGTGGATGCTGTTTTCTGAGGCGGTGACGCGAAGCTCGATGTCGTTGCTCGATCAATCGAATCTAATTACGAAGACAGTTTTTCCGAGCGAGATTATTCCGGTAAGTGTGTTTTTGTCTTCGCTGGTGAATCATGCTTTGACCTTTGTGATTGCTCTGGTGGCAGTGATTTTCTTTGATGGCGGGATTAGCGAGTTTGCACTGCTTCTGCCCGTTTATGTTGTGTTGCTGGGGTTGTTCACCATCGGGATCTCGTGGATGGTAGCTGCTTTTCAGGTTTATCTTCGAGATACGGCTCAAGTAGTGACAGTAGTGTTGAGTTTGTGGTTCTGGATTACTCCGATCTTTATTGATATAGAGCAGATTCCGGAGCGGTTTCGCTTTCTGCCGGCACTGAATCCGTTGTCGTTTTTGGTTCGCGCTTATCGGGACCGGATGCTTACGCATCGAATGCCGGACTGGCAGGAGTTGGCATTGCTGGCTGCATGGGCCAGTGTTGCGTTTATTGCCGGCGGACTTGTTTTCAAGCAACTAAAGAAAGGTTTTGCGGACGTACTATGAAACTGGCATTCTATAGCGCCAAAGATTTTGACCGTGGGGCATTTGATGACTACAACGCGCGCAAAGGGCATGAGATCACCTACCTTGCAGCGCACCTGAATGAAGAGTCGGTGGGACTGGCGGCTGGCCACGACTGCGTGTGCGTGTTTGTGAACGATGTACTGAATGCGGCAGTGATTGATGGGCTGGCGGCTTTGGGTGTGAAGCTGATTGCTGCTCGTAGCGCGGGCTTTAATCACATTGATCTTGAGGCGGCCAAGCGGAATCAGATCGCTGTAGTGCGTGTGCCCGCTTATTCGCCGTTTGCGGTGGCCGAACACGCCGTGGCGATGATTCTTACTTTGAACCGGAAGACGCATCGCGCCTATACGCGGGTTCGTGAGGGAAATTTTGCGCTCGATGGGCTACTTGGATTTGACCTGCATGGCAAGACGATTGGTGTGATCGGGACGGGCAAGATTGGGCAGGTGTTTGCCAAGATCATGCTGGGCTTTGGGTGCGAGGTGCTGGCCTTTGATGTGGCCCCAAATGTGAGCGTTCGCGAGATGGGTGTGAATTATCAACCGCTGGCGGATGTGTTGCGCAAGAGCGATATTGTGAGTCTGCATTGCCCGTTGCTTGCGGCGACGCATCACATGATCAACGCCGATACGCTGGGGAAGATGAAGCCGGGGGCGATGCTGATCAATACATCGCGTGGCGGGTTGGTGGATACGCCGGCGGTGATTGAGGCGCTGAAGTCTGGGCATCTTGGCGAGTTGGGGCTCGATGTTTATGAGGAAGAAGCTGATTTGTTCTTTGAGGATCTGAGCAGTCAGGTGCTACAGGACGATGTGTTTGCTCGCCTGCTGACTTTTCCGAATGTTTTGATCACGGGGCATCAGGCGTTTTTTACGACTGAGGCGCTGCAGGGGATCGCGATGACTACGCTGGATAATATCAGCGAGTTTGAGACGACCGGGGATTCAAAAAACCGGATTCGCGGGAAGTAGTCTTGCTTCGAGGGTGCGCCTGGTGATAGGCAGGCAGATCTGGTCGCTGCAGGATTGGTATTCGACTTCCACATGAACGGTGAGGCCGTCGCTTGGGAGTTTGCGGCGTAGATGGTAGGGAATCGTGATGTCTACTTCGCCCGCTAGGGTGTCGGTCTGCGTGGGTGAGATTGGCTTTGCGGCCTTGATCCATTTGGATTCCACAACTCTGACTTTGAGCGGGATCGGGCCCGGGGTGGATTTGGTGGGAGAGAACAGTTTGTAG
>CAZZGS010000518.1:2142-3966 GCA_964653845.1 uncultured Bryobacter sp. | reverse complement strand
GGCGCGACGGCGGCGATGGGACTGGCGGGCGGGTTCGCGTCGATCTTTGCTCTGCGTTTGTTGCTGGCGCTGGGAGAGTGCGTGACGTTTCCCAGTATTCAATTGATTGTGAGCCGGAATGCCGGGATCGAAGAGCGCGGGCGGGTGAGCAGCCTGATTAGTTCGGGACAAGGGATCGGACCGCTGCTGGGGACGCTGCTGGGCGGGCTGGCGATGGCGGCGTTTGGCTGGCGAGCGATGTTTGTGGGGCTGGGAGTGATTACGGTGCTCTGGTTGTGGCCCTGGAATGTGGCTTCGCGCGGGCGGCTCAAGGTTGAGGCGGAACATGAAAAGGGGGCGCAGGTTTCTTATCTTGCGATCTTGCAACGGCGGGAGTTTTGGGGGATGGCGCTGGGGATGTTTGCGGGGAACTATTCGTTCTATTTTGTGTTCATCTGGCTGCCTTCGTATGTGGTGAAGGCTGGTGGTTATAGCTTGAGCGATATGGCCAGTTGCGTGGCGGCGATTTATGGGGTCTATGCAGTGATGACGGTGATGACGGGGAGGCTGGCCGACCGGTGGATTGCCAGGGGTAGTTCGGCTACCCGGGTGTGGAAGCTCATCGTGGTGACGAGCACGCTCGGGCAGTTGTTGAGCATCGCAGGCTGTGCATTTGTGGAGCCGCAGCTGGCGGTGTGGCTGTTGGGAATTGCGGGGATCTTCTTTGGCTTGTCAACGCCAGCTTTGTATACGCTGACGGCAACGATTCCCGGTCCGCGGGCAGGGGGCCGCTGGGCAGGAGCGCAGGCGGTGGCCGGGCAATTGGCGGGGATTGTGTCGCCGGTGATCACGGGATTGCTGATTGACCGCACGGGGAGTTATTACTGGGCGTTTCTGGTGGCGGGAGCGGCGGCGCTGGTGGCTATGGTTGGGTGGGGTGTTGTGGTGAGGCGGGTGGAGACGCTGGACTGGGAGGCTTAAGCCGTGACAAGGCATCTTTGAGGCCGAAGGCTTCGACGTAGGCGCTAAGAGCATCTTTTAGATCGGCGATCAAGGCCTCTTATGTTTCGCCCTCACCGTAGGCCGGGATGTCAGGAAGTCTGGCGGTGTAGCCACCCAATTCTGGATCCGGTGTGAGTTCCACAGTGATACTCTTCATACCCGCCAGTTTAGCGAGTCTGGCTGGGTTAGATTTGTTGGGGGGGATTCTTTTGCAGATAAGCTACGTCGACCGGGTGCGGGCGGAAAAATTGCAGTACGACGCTTGCGAAGAAGTTCATGAGTTGCCGGAGATTTTCCATTACTGGTCGAATCGGTATTTGAAGCCGCAGTTGGAGAGTTATGGATTTTCGGGGCCGGATGACTTCTTTCTGAAAAGTCTCGAGAAGGTTGCCGGGGAAACCATTCTGGTGTTGAGTGTGGGGTCTGGGAATTGTGACTTGGAAGTCGCGCTGGCATCACAATTGAGCAGGGTCAGGATGGACTGCCTCGATCTGAATACGACCATGCTCGATCGGGGACGGGAGCAGGCCAGAAAGCTGGAAGTCGAAGATAGAGTGCGGTTTCTCGAAGGGGACTTCAATCAACTCACACTTGAGGAATCTTACGATGTGGTGATCTTCAACCAATCGTTACACCATGTGACTGAATTGGAGGTGTTGCTGGATGAAGTGAAGCGGAAGCTGAAGCCGGGAGGGAAGATACTGCTTTCTGAAATGATCGGGAGAAATGGGCATGTGCGCTGGCCGGTGGCGCTGCACTGGATCTGGCAGTTCTGGCGGGAGTTGCCGCCTTCCTACCGTTACAACAGGATGTACAGGTGCTATGAAGAACTCTACGTCGACC
>CAZZGS010000518.1:0-2132 GCA_964653845.1 uncultured Bryobacter sp. | reverse complement strand
GACCGGGATTGCTCGGGAGTCGCGTTTGAAGGGATCCGGGCTGAGGACATTCTGCCCTTGCTTTTGCAAAGGTTTGAATTTGAGTTTTTCTTTGGTTTTGGGAATGTAATCGATCCTTTTGTGGACCGTGTATTTGGACCCAATTTTGATGCCGGGAAAACCTGGGATCGGGACTTTGTGGATCGAGTTCATGCCAAGGATCAAGAGTTAATCGAGGCGGCGGAGATTCCTCCGACACATATGTTGGCTGTGCTTTGTCATCCAGGTGAGGCAACTGAGAAGCGGCAGAATTTGGCACCGGAGGAGTGCCTGAAGGTCAGGACCAAAACGCAAGTTGCCACTGTGCGGCCCGAAAGCGCGTATGGGTTTGCAATTGAGGAACTCGATCCCAGCCGGGAAATACTTTCTCTGGCGGCCATTGCAGTGGAGTATGAGGAGTACTGCGAAGTGGCGCGCGGCATCATTTCAAAAGTGTCGGATGAGGTGGAGCAGCAAAGTCGCTGGGGTCTGGAGTTGAAGGGCCAACTCGAGGCATCGGAGACTCGAGTTGTCGCTCTGCAGCATGAAGTAGCAGAGCGCAATCAATGGGCTCTCGATACGGAAGGTATTGTTCACCGGGCGGAAATCGAGCTTGGATCCTTACGCGGTGAAGTAGCGGAATGGACGACGCTCGCGGAGAGGCTGAAGCAGGACTTGGATCAGCGTACGGCGTGGGCGCTTGAGTTGGACCGGGAGATAGGAGACTACAAGGCGCATCAGGCAGAACTGGTTGCTGAACTAGCCGAAGTGGCGTGGTTGGTAAAGTTGCGCCGTGGGGTCGGCAAGTTCTTTACTTGAGTTCGCGCCCGGTGATGAGCTTGCAGATGGCGGGTGTGGGGAGACCGCCGGCTTGAAGGACAGACTGGTGATAGTCGCTAAGTTTGAAGGCTGAGCCTTTGACTTGTTTGGCGATCTCGCGCATACGGATGTGGTCTCGCCAGCCGGCGAAATAGGTTACGAGTTGGACGCTCGAGAGCTTGGCCCTTTGCAGCTTGCCTTTGGCTTCTTCCTGCTCCTGGAAGGTCTCGTCGAGCATGAGGCGGATGGCCTGGTCGTCGGTCATGCGGCCGGTCTGGAGTTTGATGTCGAGGATGGCATTGGCGATCATGCGGAGCTGCTGTTTGAGAAAGGTGAGCTTGAGGTCTGGGTCGTTGTTGAGATAGCCTTCTTCGAGTAGCATTTGGGTGGAATAGATGGCCCAGCCTTCGGTTGAGGCGCTATTGGCGTAGACGCTGCGCAGGAGGCGGCGGCCTCGGGGTTCGATACGGTTAGCGTATTCGAACTGGACATAGTGGCCCGGCATTGCTTCGTGAATCGTGAGTAGCTTCAGGCCGTAGAAGTTGTATTCGCGGAGCTTCGATTCGACACGGTCAGTTGGCCAGTCGGCGGGGATGGGGGTGAGCCAATATTGGGCACCGAGGGTTGGGTCCATTACAGGGGCGGGGTTGAAGCCGCCGACGGAATAGATGCCGCGCATGAAGGCGGGGGTCTCGATCACGCTCAGGTTCTTGTTGGGTGGAAGTTTGAGAAGGCCCTTTTGGGCGACGAAGGCGGTGGCTTCGGCGAGGTCGCGGCGGGCGTCGCTGAAGTAGGTCTCGCGCGTTGCGTGTTTGGTGGCAATCTGGTCGAGACGCTTGCGGATGATGGGGTTGATGTCACCTTTACCGGTCCAACCGGCGAGGCGGGCCATCTCTTCGCGGACTTTCTTGAGTTCGGCTTCGGCGGCGGCGAGGAGCTGGTCGGGAATTTCGGTGGTGCCGAGGGTGAGCTGGAATTTGCGTTTATATTTGTCAGGACCGAGGCGCCAATCGCGATCTTTGCCTTCAAGGTCTTTGGCGAGGAACTGGTTGTATTCGAGAAGAGACTTCGTGGCCAGATCAGCGGCGTCATCGAACTTCTTTGAGAGTTCGGCGGGCCGTTCGGCTTTCAGTTTTGCGATCAGGTCAATGTTGCCTTTGGTCTCTTCGATGGCGACTTCACGCCAGATTTTGGGAGCGCTAGTGAGGTTGCCTTTGGCCTGCATGACGCGGGATGGGATGCGTTCCATGCGCTTGAGGATGTCGTAGAAGCGCTTGTTGCGGGGGGCATATTCC
>CAZZGS010000517.1:0-3968 GCA_964653845.1 uncultured Bryobacter sp. | reverse complement strand
TGCGGCTTTGCCAGAATTCGTCGTAGTTGGGGTGCTTCATCATGTCTGTCCAGAACTGGACGTTGTTTTTCATATGGCGCTCGCTCGCGTTGTAGAGCGGGCCGAGATCGAGGAAGAATTTGTAGCCATCGGGAGTCTTGTAATCGAAGGCGTTGCGATTGGGGATGGCGGGCTCCGGGCGGGGCTGGCCGAAGGAGTAGAGGAAGTTGAAGGCGTGCGGGAGGAAGAGTGCGCCGTTGTGGTGGAAGTCGTCACCGGTGAACCAGTCGGTAATTGGAGCCTGAGGGCTGGCGAGCTTCAGTGCAGGGTGGGCGTCGATCATGCCGGCAGCGGTGTAGAAGCCCGGGTATGAAATGCCCCAAGTGGCCACGCGGCCGTTATTGTTGGGGAGGTTTTTGATGAGCCATTCAATGGTGTCGTAGGTGTCGCTTGATTCATCGACCTCGGTTGATCCTTTCTTGACGGGCTTGTGGGGCGTCATGTTGATGAATTCGCCTTCACTCATGACCTTGCCGCGGACATCCTGGTAAACGACGATAAAGCCGTCTTTGCCAAAGAGAGGGGAGGGGCCGATATCGGCTTTGTACTGATCTACACCGTAGGGAGCGACGCTGTAGGGGGTGCGATTGAGGAGGATCGGGTATTTCTTTGAGCCGTCTTTGGGCATGTAGACGCTGGTGAAGAGGCGCTTGCCATCGCGCATGGCGATGCGGTGTTCGTACTTGGTGTAGTTGGCTTTGATGTATTCGAGGCCCTGGGCGGCCAGTAGAGAAGAGAGAGCGAGGACAAGCAGAAGCAATCGCATTAGTCTGATTGTACTTGGGTGGGACAGTTCGCGAGTTCGTGCGAAGATTCGATTGATGGGAACGATTTGGCTTTTATCGGTGAGTCTGTTGGCACAGCAGGTGCCGTTTGACAAGGGGAGGCTGGCTAGCCAGGCGCAATCGTTCGCCGAGCAGTTGCCGAATCTGATTGGCACTGAGGTGCTGCATCAAAAGTCGATTAGCTATTCCACGCGGATGCGGATTCGTGTGGGGGAAGCAGCGCTGAAGCCGATTGCGCCGAAGATTCGCGAGCGCGAGATCCGGTCTGAGCTGGGCTATGCGCTGAGGGGCAAGGAGAGCCCGGTCTGGTATGAGTTGCGTAAAGTGATTTCTGTTGACGGGCGTTCGGTGATGGCACCGAAAAAGGCGCGGGAGCGGTTGGCCTTTGGGCTGAAGAGTGACGATGAGCGGGCCAGGCTGAAGATGATGGAAGAGTTCACCAAGTATGGGCTTGACGGGCTTGCAACCGACTACAGCCTTTCTCTTTTGCTCTTCCGGTTTGGGGAGATTGACAAGATTCGTTTCGAGTTGAAGTCTGAAGAATTTGTGGGAGCCGAACGTGTGCGGGTGTTTGGATTCTCCCGTACCGATGGAGGCGCATCTGTGACCGTCTTTGATGGCAAGCAGGCAATACAACAGCCACTGAGCGGATTGATTTGGCTGCGGGCAACTGATTTACGGCCGCTCAAGATCAAGCTGACTTCGTTGATCACACAGGACAAGATACTGATTTACGATGAGGGGATCATCGAGTATGAGGGATCGAAATTTGGATCGGTGGTTCCGTTGAGTGTTGTTTACGTGCGGCAGGTTAACGGAGTCCTGATGATTGAAACGAAATACGAATACAAGGACTTTCAGAAGTTTGGCGCTGACGCCGAACTTAAATTCACACCATGAAATTTGTTTATCTACATGGATTCGCTTCATCGCCGCTTTCCCGGAAGGCGCAGTTTTTTGCAGGAAAGCTTCGGGATTGGGGGTTTGAAGTGGAAGTGCCACATCTGGAGAGCGAAGGGTTTCGCAACCTGACCGTAAGTGGGCAACTGAAGGTAATTGAGGCAATTGCGCAGGGTGAAGGAATTCGCCTGATTGGATCGAGTATGGGCGGTTATCTGGCAGCGCTTTATGCGAGCAAACACGCGGAAGTAGAGAAACTGCTGTTGCTTGCACCGGCCTTTGGATTTGCCGAGAGATGGAAGCTTCGGCTAGGCGAGGCGAAGATGGCGGAGTGGAAGCGCGAGGGATACCTTGAGATGATGCACTATGCTACGGGTAAGCCGGAGCCGGTTGGGTACGAGTTGATCGAAGACGGTTTGAGATTTCCTGCTGAGCCTGCATTTACGCAACCCGCAATGATCTTTCACGGGACCGGAGATGAGGTGGTACCTGTGTCATTCAGCCGGGACTTCATCGCCAAGCGACCAAACGCTTCGCTGCGTGAGATGCAGTCTGGGCATGAGTTGACCGATGTGATGGAAGAGATTTGGGAAGAGTCGAAGAGTTTCCTGATCGACTAGTCGACTGGCAACATGACCCAGAGTTCGGGGCGGCCTGAATTACAGTGAACGGCTCGATTGAGGAAGCCGAGACAGGGCCAGGATAGATAAAGAGCGTAACGGGCAGCATTCCATGCGCCAGTTGAATGCAGGCCATCGCGGAAACGCGCGATTCGCGATTCTACATTGGGTACCGGGTGGAAGATGGTCTCGACGCCAGGGTTGCGGGTGGGTTCATCATCCTGCAATTGATCGAGCTCTCTTACAATGAGCGCGAAATTGGTGTCAGACATTCCACTCGATTTCGCGAACTGGTCGAGTTCGAATACTCCACGACGGCTGAAGGTGGGCAGAACCAGCAAACCGATGAAGCTCCAGAGGGTGAATCCAAGAGCAGTGGTGAAGAGTTCCGACAGCGTGGTGACACCTGCTGCGGGCAGGAGTGAACTTACGTAGAAGCCTGTGAGGTTGAAGAAGACGGCGAGGGCGAGGCCTCGGAGACGGCTGCCGGTTTTGAGAGCTCCAGAACGGCGCTCGACTTCCAGATCGAGAAGTTCCTTGGGTAGGACTTGCTGCCATAGAGAAGGAACGATGTGCCGCTCTCTGCCGGGTAGACCAACCAACGCCCCACCAAAGCCAGTGTCCGTGCCGGAGACCATGACGACCTTACGGCCGTTGATCCATTCGGCCCCACTGATGCGGAGACCCGCCACGATGCGCGCGAGCCAATCCTGGCCTTCGATCATCGCTAGCATTACTAGGAAGAGGAAGCCGAGGACGGCAGGACGACCACCGATGCGCCCGACCTGTAAGAGGATCAAACCAGAGGCGATGAAAAAGATAGATTGGACGACGAGGCCACGAATATACTGCGAGGCGAAGAAAGAAAACATGAGGCATTGACGGGAAAAATGACAGGGAAGCCAGTAGCCGCCAATGTAGTCCAATGGAATGTGGATGGCCGCGTAGAGGGCTACTATCCAAAGGAGGCCTTGGGTGTCTGATACGAAATCTGTATTAAACGACCCGAAGACTTGGGTAGGCCAATTGAAGAAAAGAGCGAGTATCGAGAGAGTGACCATTAGGCCAACTCCACCGATGCCCAGCCATAATCTTGCTCTGGCGTATGTCATGCTCCCATTTCCCCTAATAGGAAATAGGATGTCGAAAACTCTCAAAGGGTTGATTTTGTTGCAATTTATTGGTCTCTGCGGGATGTGCCAGGAGGCTTTGGTCGTGCCGCTGCTTACAGTAGAGCGCATTGAGTTGCACGAGGTGCCGGGAGTTGGGGAGGGAGAAGCTCATTTTCGAGTTGTATTGCCGGATAGGTTGCGGGGGAGGCACTTTGAAATGCAGGTGGATCGATCGGTTTGCAGCGGCAAGCTGAGGGTCAATGGGAATGAAATCGCAGGTGGGAATCTGGACGAGGTGTTCCGCTTTGATGGATCCAATTCCCTTGATGTGACGGGGTGCCTTGAGCGGAAACCAGATGTGGTGTCGCTATGGGCTTACCCCAAAGTCTTTGTTGCGGCGGCTAAGGCAAAACTGGATGTGCGCAAATCCTTATTGGAAGTTGAGGTAACGATTCGGAATGTTTTGCTTCAGCTCAAAAATGAGAGCGTCTTGCCGAAGAGGGTAAAAGTGG
>CAZZGS010000516.1:0-3987 GCA_964653845.1 uncultured Bryobacter sp. | reverse complement strand
CCTAGTGATTTCGCCCATGCGAGTGCCGCGGCCAGCGGCGAGGATGACGGCCTTCTTCATTTGGGTTCCTCAAAGTTGATGTTGGATTCGGCGTCGAATTTACGGTAGTGGGTGAAGGTGTGGATTTGTTTGCCGCTTCCGAATTTGACCTTGAAGTCGATCTCCATTTTTTGGAGGAAGCCTTCTGGTGAGGAATCGATCTGGATGGTGGTGCCTGACTTGAACTGGCTGCCTGGGCCGACGACTTCTGATTGTCTGGTGAGGATGCGATGGGTTTGGGGGTCGAAGGTGATGCTTTGTTTGTAGGTGCCGCCAGATTTTGGGGTGGCTGTGATCACGTTGCCTTCGAGAGTGAGGTTGTGGGAGCTCTCGATATCGGAGAGTTTGCCAAGGTTCATGCGGTAGGTGCGGCTGAAGATGCCGCGAGCCGTCTTGCGCATATTGTCCTGGACTTCTTTTGATTCCTTTTCGCTGAGGGGTTTGCCGTTGCGCTCGACGAGTTTGCGGTAGGGCTGGCCGTTGAGGCGGACCACGTCGTAGGTTTTTAAGCGGTTAGGGCGATTGAGCTGGACTTCGCGGCAGGCGTATTGGTCGCGGATCTTGTCTTGCTCTTGTTCGGCCGTGACAACGAGCCGGAGTACTTCGAACACTAGTTGCATCATCGCTATTTCCAGTTTAGTGAGTCGGGCACTTGGGTTCGGCCCCGTGCCTGTTTGATGTCCGGACCTAGTGGCGTCGGTGAGATTGGGCCAAATGATCCGGATGACTATTGACTATGTCTTTGATCGGCAGGTCTACGAGGTTTTGATCTTCTACAATGGGTTATGCGGCGGATTCGGTTGGGAATTGTTGCGAACGAGCTGTTTGATCCTGAGATTGGTCGAATGGGTGGTTTTGGATGGGCGGTGAAACACTCCGCAACATGTTTTCAAACTCGCCCTTGGGTTGGAGTGGACCCAATTCTATTTATGGGGGAGCGACTAAAGCGAGGCGTGGTTCGGCCAAAGACGGTGCACGGGTGCGAAGTTGTTTGGGTGGGAGACTCTGCGATGGCTTGGGCGCGGGCAGTGTGGGCCGCGAAAGTGGATCTTTTTCTTTCTATTGATTACAGGGCAAACTACCGGGCGTTTTATGCGTTTTGTCCAATGACCCCCATATTGTTGTGGGTTCGCGATCCGCGGGAGGCGAGCGACAACGCCTTGATCCGGCAATTGCGGATACCGGGAGAAGCAGCGATGCCGCAGGGAATCCAGGAGCATCCGACCCATACACTGGCAGCTTTGCAGATGTTGTGCCGGCTTACTGGGCGTGGATTTCGTCTGGCTGTCACAACGCCTTCACTTGCTTCGAAGATCGCCGATACCTATGGCGTAACGGGTAATGGGGCGGGCGTGCTGCCAAATCCACTCGAAAAGTGCGCAAATCCGCTGGTCAAAGCAGGGCGGCCCGTTGTGGTCTACCTGGCAAGGCTTGATCCCTGCAAGCGGCCGTGGTTAATGGAAGAGTTGGCACGACGGATTCCCGAAGCTGAATTTGTGGTGATGGGGCGCAACCATTTCAGCGGAGCCGGTTCCTGGCAGCCTGATATGGAGATTCCGAATATTCGGTACCTGGGGCATATTGAAGGCGAGTCGAAGCAAGCCGAACTGGAGCGCGGCTGGGTGCTCTTGAATACTTCGATTCATGAAGGACTTGCCGTGAGCTACCTCGAAGGATTAGGACATGAGATGCCATTGGTATCTTGTGTCGATACCGAAGGATTAGCCACGCGTTTTGGCCGGGCCGTTGATCGACATCCTGGAGACGGCATGGAGGCGCTTCCCGCGTTTGAAGCCGCACTGCGTGAACTTTTTGCCAATGCGGAATTGCGATGGCGTCTAGGACAGGAAGGCCGACAGTGGGTTGAAGCGACCCACTCGCCGGAAGCGTTTGTAAACTCGTTCTTCGACCTTGCGGCGGGGTTAGGGGTAAAACGCGATTGACAGCGCTCATCTACCGACACGACCTGCTGCCATATTCGGAGACCTTCATACTGGAACAGGCAAGACATTTGCAACGGTATCGTCCCTACTTCGCGGGCAGGCGGCGCGTGGAGGGGCTGGAAATTCCAGAGGACCGAGTAGCAGTGGCAAAAGAGAGTGGCCTATTGTTTCCCCTCACGGGGAAATGGCCGGCGCTGGTAAGGCGACTGAAGAGAGAAAGCGCAAAAGTAGTTCACGCACATTTTGAGGGCGGCGGCATTGGAGCGCTTGGACTGGCTCGAGATTTGGGAGCACCGCTGGTCACGACTTGCCATGGATGGGATGTGACAGTGGGAGATGAGGCGCGGTGGCCGATCCCCGTGCTTCGGTGGCTGTACCAGCGGTCGCTAAGAAAGCTTCAGAGGGAAGGAGCACTTTTTGTTGCAGTTTCGGAGCACATCCGGCAGAAAATGCTTGCACGGGGGTATCCGGAAGAGCGAACCGTAGTCCACTACATTGGAGTTGATTGCGATGAGTTCACGGCTGATGAGTCGATAATGCGGGAGCCGGTAGTTTTATTTGTGGGGCGGTTGGTGGAAAAGAAAGGTTGCGAGCACCTGATCCAGGCGATGGGTTTCATCACGGAGGGCCAGAAGAAGACGCGCCTGGTAATCATTGGTGACGGTCCGCTACGCGAGCAGCTGAAAGCGGCGGCAGCCCGTGCTTTTCCCCGCGCTGAGTTTCTTGGCGTACAACCCCGCACGGTAGTTCGGCGTTGGATGAACCGGGCGCAGGTATTGTGCGTCCCCACAGTGAGAGCGGCCAATGGCGACATGGACGGTTGTCCATTCGTTTTCTTTGAAGGTCAAGCGATGGGGCTGCCGGTGGTTGCTTATGCTTCGGGTGGTAGTGGTGAGGCCGTAGTGCATGGAGAGACGGGGCTTCTGGCTGCGGAGGGCGATATTGAAGGGATGGGGCAGCTTTTAACACGATTGTTGAATTCGCCTGAAGAATGGGCAAGGCTCAGCCTTGCGGCGAGCAAGCGGGTGAGGCGGGATTTCGATATCGTCAAACAGTGCGAGAAGCTGGAGGAGATGTATGACTCGCTCTACTGAGGTGGCATTAGCCCGATTCAGCGAAGTCAGCAGGAAGATTGGAGGGCACGATGGTTTCTGTGGTGATCAGTACATTTAACCGTCGTACTTTGCTTGACGAGGCTGTGGCGAGCGTGGTCTCGCAATGCTATGAAGATTGGGAGATCTTAGTTGTAGATGATGCTTCGAGCGACGATACCTGGGAGTGGGTATCGGGTCTAGGAGACGATCGAATTCGCCGATTCCGGCAGGCGGTAAATCGGGAACGTTCGGCAGCGCGAAACTGGGGATTGACCGAGGCGCGCGGAGAGTTGATCCTGTTTCTGGACGACGACGACCGCTTAGTTCCGGGGGCGTTACGGGAACTTGTGGATCTTCTGGCAGCGTATCCGGAAGCAGTGGCAGCAGTGGGGGGCCGCATCAAGTTTCGGGATGGGATTTATCGAGTGAAAATTCCTCATACCCCGTGGAGGACGTGCCGGGAGATCTGGCCAGAATTGACTGCTGCATGGGGATCCGTATCCGGGCAAAACCTTTACCGGACTTCAGTAGTGCGCGAGGTAGGAGGATATCCGGAAAACATTGTGATCGTAGAAGACCGGAAAATGTGGCTCGACGTCGCGATGCTCGGGCCGGTGGCGTTGACACCAAATTATGTGATGGAATATCGCGATCACGGAGTATCGCGGGTACCGGCAAACATCAAAGAATTGCGGCTCAGCGTTTTAATGCCTTTCCTCGATTCGCTTAGCGGAGAGAAAGCAATCCGGGGGCGGCGTGCGCGGGATTTTGGGGTCTCGCTAGAGAATGCAGGAGAATCTGTTTGGCAGCATTTGATTACATTTCTGGTCGATCCAAAACTGGCAGTTTCACCGCTAACGGGGCCATTGTGGCTGAGGGGATTGGGCAAGGCGTTACTGGCCCCGTTCTGG
>CAZZGS010000515.1:0-3993 GCA_964653845.1 uncultured Bryobacter sp. | reverse complement strand
CCACCGACGTGCTCGAGCAGCGTGTAGCCTCTCTCGAAAACGGCGTCGCCGCCCTCGCCGTCGCCTCAGGCCAGGCCGCCCAGTTCCTCGCCATCACCAACATCGCCCAGGCCGGCGACCACATCGTCGCCGCCAGCACCCTCTACGGTGGCACCTACACCCAATTCGACGTCTCGTTCCGCAAGATGGGCATCGAGACCACCTTCGTCGAACCCGACGATCCAGAGAACTTCCGAAAGGCCATCCGCCCCAACACCAAACTCGTCTACGGCGAAACCATCTCCAACCCCCGCGGCAACATCCTCGACGAGGCTGCCGTCGCCAAGATCGCTCACGAAGCCAAGATCCCGCTGATCATCGACAACACCTTTGCCACCCCCTACCTCTGCCGCCCCATCGATCACGGCGCAGATATCGTCGTGCATAGCCTCACCAAGTTCATGGGCGGCCATGGTACTTCCATTGGCGGCATCATTGTCGATTCCGGCAAGTTCCCCTGGAAGGAAGGTAACTTCCCGCAACTCAACGAACCCTCACGCGCTTACCACGGCATGGTCTTCTCCGACGCTCTCGGCCCCATCGCCTACATCATCAAGGCCCGCGTCGAAGGTCTCCGCGACATGGGCCCCGCCATCAGCCCCTTCAACGCCTTCCTCTTCATCCAGGGCATCGAAACTCTCAGCCTCCGCATGGATCGCCACATCGTCAACGCCAAGGCCGTTGCCGGGCATCTCGAAAAGCACCCCGCTGTCGCGTGGGTCAAATATCCTGGCCTCAAATCTAGCCCCTATCACGAACTCGCACAGATCTACATGCCCAAGGGCCCCGGCGCTGTCTTCAGCTTCGGCCTCAAGGATGGCCTCGACGCCGGCAAATCCTTCGTCGACAAGCTGCAGATCTTCTCGCACCTCGCCAACGTAGGCGACGCACGCAGCCTCGTCATTCAGCCCGCCGCAACCACCCACCAGCAGCTCAATGCCGATCAACAGCTAGCTGCCGGCGTTTCCCCCGACATGGTTCGTCTCTCGATCGGTCTTGAAAACATCGAAGACCTCCTCTGGGACATCGACCAGGCTCTCTCCTAGTCAAATTCAAACGGCTTCTTGGGCGGGCCCTTCGTCGGGTCCGCCTTGGCCTGCTTCAGCAACTCGTCAAACTTCTTGTTCAATACCTCGCCCTGATTCTTGGTCGCGGCAAAACTCTTCTGGAACGCCTCTTCCCGCCGCGCCGCTTCCAGCTTCAAATTTTGCACCGCCTTGGCGAAATCCTCAATCGGCGGCTTCTTCTTCTTTTCCTCATACGTAATTACCGCCTCGGTCACAATATCCACCTTCAGCTTCGCCTCACAACACGGGCACGAGATCTCCATCAGCTTTTTCATAAAGAAATGCTATCGCAGCCCGATAAGGTCCAACAGCAGATGATTTTAAATTGCGTAATAATCGGCCCCGATCGCAACCTTGCGATCGAATTGCAAACCGCCTTCAATGACCTGGGCGGGATCAATATCATTCGCGAATTTACCCAATACCCGCACGAATTTGAACTTCTCCGTAGCATCCGCAGCCTCGGGCCCCACGTCGTTTTTCTCGGCCTCAGCGATCCTGAACGCAGCAACGAGATCATTCAAGCCCTAAACGCAGAATTCCCTACTCTCCAGGTCGCCGTATTCCACGACGAGGTTGAGCCCAAGCTCCTCCTCAAACTGATGAAAAGTGGCATCCGCGAGTACATCGCTCCTCCTTTTGACCCGGACGAACTCGCCGAAGTTCTGATCCGCCTCCGCGACGCCGCCCTTAAAAATCCGCTCACTACTCCACGCTCCAACCTGGTCTATTCCTTCCTCCCCTCCAAACCAGGCTCCGGCACTACTACCCTCGCCACTAACGTTTCTCTAGCCATGGCTCGCCAACCAGACACCACTGCCATGCTCATGGATCTCGACCTCAACAGCGGCCTCATCCGCTTCCTGCTCAAACTCGAAAACGAATACACCATCCTCGACGCCGCCCAGCACGCCTCCAACATGGACGAAGCCCTCTGGCCCTCCCTCGTCAGCTCACTCGGCAAACTCGATGTCCTCCACTCCGGTAAAATCAGCCCAGGCGTCCGTATTGAAAACGACCAGATCCGTAACCTCATCGATTACGCCCGCAAAAACTACACCGCCATCTGCGTCGATCTCTCCGGCAACATGGAAAAATACTCCACTGAAGTCATGCAGGAATCCAAAAAAATCTTCGTCGTCTGTACTCCAGAGATCCCTTCCCTCCATCTGGCTCGTGAGAAATTCAACTACCTCAAAGACACCGGCCTCTCCGACAAGGTCTCTTTCCTGCTCAACCGCCAATCCAAAACAGATATCCTCGAGACCAACCAGATCGAAAACATCCTCGGCGACAAAATTTATATGCACTTCGCCAACGACTATCGCGGCGTCACCACTGCCGTAGCTGAAGGCAAAGCCATCAGCCAAGCCTCAGAACTCGGCAAACAGCTCACCAAATTCTCCTACTTCCTCCTCGAGCGCCCCATCCCTTCCTCCGTCCAAAATGCCAAAACCAAAAAAGAGATGCGCAGCTTCATGGACCTCTTGCGCTACGGCTTCTCCAGATTCATCTCAACTTCCGATAGCGCAAGCAAAGCCTAATCGCTAAGATAAGAGTCTGCTTTGCCAGATGCTTAGAGCGATTTCCTTAGTATTTCTTCATTTTTTCGCACAAATCCTCACCGCCCAGGATTTCTCTGCCCTCAATCGTTTTCTTGACGCAGAGAAGACCAAACTCAAAATCCCGGGCTACGCCGCCGGCGTCTACTACAAGGGCGAAATCCTCTGGACTCGCGCCTCCGGCATGGCCGACATCAAGATCGGCCGCCCCGTCCGCCGCGACACTCCCTTCCGCCTCGCCTCCATCGCTAAACCCCTCACGGCCGTCGCCCTCCTCCAGCTCGTCGAGATGCACAAGCTCTCCCTCAACGATGAAATCCACAAATACTGCCCCGCCTTTCCAGCCAAGCCGTACCCAATCACCCTGGCCCAAATTCTCTCCCACCTCGGCGGCATCCGTCACTACAAAGCAAAAGACCCTACCGACTCCAACAATGCCATCCGTTTTCCTAACGTCATCGAAGCCCTCAGGAAATTTTCCGCCGACCCCCTCGAACACGAACCCGGCACTAAATACCTCTACAGCACCTACGGCTACGGCCTACTCGGCTGCACCATCGAAAACGTCTCCGGCATGCCCTACGAGCGCTGGATGGAAGACAAGCTCTTCGCCACCGTCGGCATGTGCAACACCGCTCCCGACAACAACCGCGGCATCTCACTCCGCCGCGCCCAGGGCTACCGTAAGTCCATCGAAGGCGAAATCGAAGATTGCGCCCTCTCCGACAACACTGTCAAAATCCCCGGCGGCGGCTACGTCTCCACCGTCGAAGACCTCCTCAAATTCAGCGAAGGCATCTACCGCCAGCAACTCATCAAATCCGAACTCGTCGACCTCATGTGGACCTCAAGCAAGCTCAAATCCGGCAAAATCACCGGCTACGGCCTCGGCTGGAGCCTCTCAAAAAGCCCGGATGGCGACCGCGAAATCTATCACGCCGGCGGCCAGCAAGGCACCAGCACCATCCTCTACCTCCGCCCGGAACACAATTTCGCCTTCGTCTGGCTCACTAACCTCGAAGGCGTCGGCAACCGCCTCCCCACCTCACGCCAGATCTTCAAGCTCATCTCGATTAAACCCGAAGCCGCGAAGTAACACTTTCGCCGCCCGAGCGTACCACCCCTGTAGGCTTAAGAGAAATTGCTACTGCAGACCACCCAGCCCCGCGCCCGCGACGGCGACAAGCTCTTCCGCTACTGCTGGCGCATGAATCAAGACCGCCAACTCAGCGAAGACCTCGTCCAAGAAGCATTCTGCCGCATGCTCCGTTTCAAGAGCAGCTACAAGGACGGCCACAGCTTTCAAGCCTGGATCTACTCCATCG
>CAZZGS010000514.1:0-3995 GCA_964653845.1 uncultured Bryobacter sp. | reverse complement strand
ATTCTCGATGAGATCCCGAAGGTGAAGACGTTCATATTTGACAAGACTGGCACGCTCACTCGCGGCAAACCGCAATTGGTGGATGTTCTGCCGGTGAGTGGTGTTAGTGCGGATGAAGCCTTGGCTCAGATCGCGAGCCTGGAACGATACTCGAAGCATCCTCTTGCTACACCCATCCTCAATGCTGCCGAAGTGAAAGGCCTTACCTTGCTCGATGCCGATGAAGTTTCTGAGCAGGCAGGGCAGGGGCTTGAGGCCACGATGTCAGGTGCGCAATTTGCCGTTGTGGGGCGTAAACAGTTTGAGGGCAGGGAATCGCTGCCTCAGCTCCCTGCAGGACATCTGGAGTGTTTGCTGCTGAAGGACAACCAGTTGGTTGCCGCCTTTCACTTCTTTGATGCTCCGCGTCAGGACACACGGCTCTTTCTCGATCATCTTGGGCCCAGGCATGGAGGGCGTCGTACGGTGTTGCTGACCGGGGACCAAGAGGCGGCAGCACAGCAATTGGCTGCGCAAGTCGGGATCAAAGAAGTGCTGGCTGCGCAGTCTCCTGAGCAAAAGCTGGACTTCATTCGCGAGGCCAACAAACAGGGGCCGACGTTGTATGTGGGGGATGGGATTAATGACGGCCCTGCGCTGGCTGCGGCTACTGTTGGAATCGCGTTTGGCAGTACGAGTAACGTAACCGGGGCGGCTGCGAGCGCTGTGGTGCTGGAGCCGAGTCTGGCTAAGATTGATGAGTTACTGCACTTGGGCATTCGGCTGCGTCGGATCGCCCTGGTTTCTACTGTCGGCGGACTTGCACTCAGTACGATCGGCATGGGCTTTGCCGCCTTTGGGTATCTGTCGCCTCTTTACGGAGCGCTCTTGCAGGAAGCGATTGATGTACTGAGTGTTCTTAATGCACTTCGGACGAGCCTTGGTGATGACAAAGTTGATTACGATCAGCGGTGAGCTTTGGCTGAGCAGCCAGGCGCAGCAAAGCAGCGACGAAGAGATTTCCAGCTATGCAAAGCTTCATGGAGGCAGTTCCGTTGACCTGGACCCAGCAATCGAGTTGCTAGCTGTTGAGCACTGGCTGGAACTCGACAACGAACAGACCTGAAGCGAGGAGAAGTCTACTGGGCAGATCTTGCGCCAAGATTAAGCTCAGAGCAATCCGGTCGTCGTCCCGTGATTGTGGTCTCGCACAATGGATTCAATCAAGCTGCCAATCGGCGGTCCATCATTGTTGTCCCCATCGCTACTTCCCAAGGGCAATTGCTACAGGGCCCAACGGTTGAGGACAGTGAACCTAGTCTACGTACTCTCCCACAAAAACGCGGCTCGCTCTAAAGTGAACCAATTTGCGACCAGTCACACCGATGATCGCAAGCGCCTTTTTTGCATCTGTCTCAATCGGGACCAGCTTCCGTTTCGAATCTGCAAGTCTTATGGTGAATATTTGCACACTGAACTTTTTACTATCCGATTCACTGGGTGCCAGAGCTTGAATGAATAACCTTGTATTTTCAATCAGACAAGCAGTCAATACATCTAAAGATGTTGGCACTGGTAGATCGATGTACTTTGCGGGTGGATCTGCGATCGAGGTGTAAACGTACAGAGTTTGTAATGTAGGGAGATAAACAGCCATGCCTGGTGATGCTGAAAGGAGCATGCCATCTAAAGTAGGATGGCGAATTCCAGTGAAATCACTGAAAGGCATTAGGTCCTTAATGTGCTTGCCGAACCCATCGTAAACACGGATCGCAGATCCGCTTGCTAATCCAGACGGGGAAGTAGCACGGCTAAACCCGAGCGTCCACAACTCCTCCTCTGAGAGAAACCTGATTCTTGTCGATACAAATACTTTTTGCTTTACCAAGTGTGTTAGCTTACCTTGACTATCCAAAAATGCAAGCACTGCTTCTGATTGCCCGTCCGAGCGAATCGCTGAAGCAGATATAGCCACCCGGCCATTTGGAGAAATCGCGACATCGACAACTTTCAGTTGTACCCCATTCGAGTCGAGCAAGTCGGTGTGATAGAGGAGATACCCTGTTGAATCATAAAGTCGTAGTTTGGTTCGACTTTTTGAAAACGATGCAAGGTAACCAAATCCGAATCGAGGTGTGGGTTGATCTGCACTGTCGAATTGCGGATAGACTATTTCCTTCTGCACGTTAAACTCATTGGCAAATATGGGCGAAACCCATAGGCCAAGAAAGCATATGAGAGCTGTCATTTGATTCATTGAAAACACTCCTTGAGGGATAAAACGATACGCTATGGCGTTCCGATTGAGCATCTTACTTCTCTGCAGTATCGGCATACAGTACATACTTCGGACCCGTCTGTTTTCCAGCCTAAGTCGGGGCTACTGTGGTTTGGATCAGAGTAGTACCAACGATAGGTAGAGTCGCAGGCAGCAGGACAATCTTGTACGTCCCCAACTGCGAAGGAACCCCAGCAGCCAACGTTTTGGCAGAAAGAAGAACTTTGAGCCGATACAATCCAGTGCACTCCTAAAAAGCCCCAGAAGTCCAGGGAGGTCTCGCTGGTGGTGACCTTGTTGGAGCTTTTGAAGGATGAGTTGGCCCTGCAACCATTGTTTTGAACCGAACTCGAATCTGTAAATATTCTATTCAGACTGATTTGAGCCCTTGAGAAATGGTTGAACGGAGAATCAAAAAGTGCTGTGAGCAATGATCCATCTTGACTTCTCGCCAGCGATTCAAAACTCTGGGCAGTTGTATTGTGATTCGATTTGGTCTTCAAGAAATTGTCAGTAAGGACCAGAAAAAATAGCGTTCCTAAGGCGAGGTAGCCTTTGCCAGGATAACGGAGACTGAACATAAAGTTAACTCTCTTGTTTGCTATGCCATCTGCCACAACTATACGCAGATTATCGACCGTGTCAAGAGATAATGTGAAAGGCAAGGAGGCACAAATCCGAAGGGCACGATCACCGTTGGGTAGCCGGGCTTGGCAGCGATAGCTGCTCCGCTGGTTTCATGGAAGAGAATCGCATCGAGCCTGTTAGCCTTCACCACCGCATCGATGCCGTTCTTGCCGGCCATCGAGATGTCTCCTGCGCCGTCCATTTCGTAGCGGGCGCGGTCGGCCTGGACGTCCATCTCGTCTGAGATGTCGAGCTGGAATTGGTCGAAGCGGATGCCCGACGGAGTTTACTTTCAGCTGTGGCGGTGGCAATTACTACGTCTCACCTCGCGGGGCAGTCACTCTGTCAATCCCCGAAATTGAAGATGCTTGTTGTCGACCGTTTCTGAGCAAGCATCGTAGGGGCTGAGGTCCGGCTTCTGGATGCCCGCAAAGTCGCTTTGCTTGAACTCAAAACTGATGATACCGGATCAGCCAATCTCAGTTTTGAGTGGCGAGAAGGACTAGTTCTAAAGATCTATTCGAGAGGCTTTTCTAAAGCCCTGATTTCGCTGCGGTCCATCTCTGTCGACGTTCCTCTTCATCTATTCAACGAGACTGAGCTGCGGAAGCTGACTTCCCGAGGCAGAGCACCAGGTGCATATTACGGCACCAATGAAAGAAGCGGGAACTGCCCTCGGCAGTTCCCGCTCTAGTCTTCCCAAACGATGTCTTTACTTCTCGTCTTCGTCCTGGTCTTCCTTGCCGCCCTTACTACTTCCTTTGCCCTTGGAAGTGCCCCCGGAATTCATCTGGATATTCGGAATCCCAAACTTTCCAGTAAGCTTACCGAGCGACGCCAGGTCGAGGTCGCCGACGATATTGACGACGGTGAGTTCGCGGGCTTCGGCGGACACAATCACGAAGCCTCTGTTTCCCTTCGGCCCCTTCCGCATGACAATCTCGGTAAAGCCGCCCTTCTCTTTCACCGAGATCAAGGGTACAAAGTCGCCACTTTTCAGCTTGGCTCTCAAGCCTTCCATCTCTGCGACGCTATACATCCCGTCCTTGTCAAACTCAAACGTTTTGACCTGAACACGCTCAATCGACTTGCCCAGCCCGAGAAGTTCTTT
>CAZZGS010000513.1:677-3996 GCA_964653845.1 uncultured Bryobacter sp. | reverse complement strand
ACCAGTGCCAGCAAGATGAACAACCCGTCAAACTCCGTCCAGGAATACGACAACGCGCCAAGCAGCGCCGTAAGCAAAGAACCAAGCCCCATCAGCCCGCCAGCCAGGTTCACCGTTGCAGCCGGATCCTGCTCATACAACCTTCTCAACAACTGAAAAGTAGCCGCCATGATTCCCCCCTGCGCCAGCCCCACCAGCGAAAGCGAAAGATGCCGGGCCACCTCCGGCGTCGGAGGCCCACTAAACTCAACCATCACAATCCCAATCGCCGCAATCAACATCGAAGTCGCCAGCAAACGATGCACCCCAAAGCGCACCAGAAAAAAACGGCTCAACCGCAGCGCCACCAACACTCCACCCGCGAAACTCAGAAAATGAAACCCGATCGTCATGTAGGGTGGGTGCAGGTGATATCCCCACGCCGGCAACGCCGCCCCCGGAATTGCCATTAAAACCCCGATCAGAAAGAACCCAAGAAATGCCCTTCGGCTCGCTGAGGGCATCGCAGTCCCTACGGTAGAACTACTGATCGGAGTCTGCACTGTCGTAGCCACTGCTTGATTCTAGTCTCATTCTTGCCGGCGCTTCCACTCCTGCTTCTAAAATCACCCGATTCCTACAACCACACTACAACCAACAGGCTAATTCCCTCGAGCACCACAATCTATAGGGCTCAGTTGCTTTTTTCCCTTGAAAAAAAATTCAAACGGCAATATGATCTCAGTATCACTACGAAAGGAGGTGGTCCAGTCGAAAATGGTAAACAGTAGTAATTCAGACGAGACAAAGCGTGAGGTGATCGACTGCTAATGCAGGCTTGATCATGCAGAGGCTCCGGCATTGCCCGGAGCCGTCGTGACCTTGGACCGGTTGCCTCGCGCATATGGTCTTGCGAAAATCCCGCTACAGCCCCAAAGCTGTAGCGGGATTTTTTACATCAAGATCTTTTAGTCCTTCTTCTATAAGCCGGTTCCTGTTACGACCAAGCTTGCGCTCCGTCGCAGGCAATCATTCCTCTGGGCGGCATATTACTACGCCGCTCTAGCAACCTACCCGGGAGTCCTAATGAGACGGGCCACCTCTGCTCCCCTATTTGGTCTTGCTCCATGTGGGGTTTTCCCTGCCAGGTGCGATTACTCGCCCCGCGGTGCGCTCTTACCGCACCTTTTCACCCTTACTCCCTTTGCCGAAGCTCCAGAAGCGGTACATTTTCTGTGGCACTTTCCGTCCAAACCGCTTTTAGCGATCCAGCCCGGCCGTTAGCCGGCACATTGCCCTATGGAGACCGGACTTTCCTCCAGAAAACCCTTCAAAGAAGAATATTTCCAGCGATTGCCCGAAGAAGGACTACAGCGAGCATAACATCCTCCCGATAGATAGCTAGTACTAAGTGAGACGTTGCTCCGCTTGGCCAATAGGACTCTTTAGGATTAGTCCTATAAGGGATTTACCCTGATCTACATGAAAACTCAGGTAAATTTTAAAAAAGTCTTGCAGACAATTCGATTTTGTACTAATATCAGAACTTCACGGACTACAACTTTAGTACTGTGACAAACGGAGGAAATTGAATGAAGCGCTTATTCTCAACTTTTTGCCTGATGATCGGAGCCTCCGTGGCTTCCTACGCAGGCTTTATATCCGGTGCCAGCGGCACCAATCTACTCGGGGGCAGTGCAGTTCTCATGAACTTTGACGCCCCTGCCACCTTCCCTTCTGGCTCCTTTACGTCGTTGCCAGCTGTCACCTCGAACAGTTCTGTTGGAATCGTAGTTACGGGTGGAACTGGTGCAACCAACACCGGCAACCAAGCCCGCATTGTCCCCACAACCACCGCGATCACTACCTTCTTTGGCGGTGCTATGAGCGGTAATTATTTGAGCACCTACAGCGGTGTGCCAGGTACCGGTGGTACATCAAGCAATGAGTTTGCTAGAACCATTACCCTCACCTTCGTAGCCCCTATCAATGCCTTCACCATTGATTACGTCGGTTCGCAGACATCCGCCCACACATTTGCAGTAGCTGGTGTCGGCTCCAGCTTTTTGGTAGACCAGAGCTGCGGTGGCGCTTGCACTACTTCAGGTCGTCAGATCGGTTATAGTGTCGACTCCGGCGGCCCCATCTCTTCGTTCACTCAAGTTACCTTCACCTTCAGCGGAGCTCCCGGCAACTCTTTCGGTGACGACGTTCTCTTCGACAACATCCGCACGGTTCTGGCTGCTCCTGCCTCCTCAGGCACCACCGGCACCGGCACCGGCGGCGGTGGTGAGGTAATCCCTGAGCCTTCTACCTACGCCCTCATGGGTGCAGGCCTCTTGGCTCTCTTCTACGCTCGTCGCAAGAAGTAAATCACTTCCAAACGATTGAAAAAAGGCCACCTTCGGGTGGCCTTTTTCTTTTCTCATCTGCTCGGCTTGCATATAATAACGACATGCTCCGGGTTCCTCTCTTCATCCTGCTATCCCTGCAATCACTCTTCGCTCAGGACGCCCCCCAACTCCTCAAAGAAAACTGCGCTCCCTGTCACGGCGCCACCTCCCTCACTTCCGCCGGTCTCAACCTAACCACCCGCGACCTCGCTCTCAAAGGCGGCTCTCGCGGCCCTTCCATCCTCCCCGGCAACGCCACAGAAAGTAAAGCCTACCGTTTCGCAGCTCACCTCGATGAGCCGCACATGCCCCCCAATAAGCCCCTCACCGCACCCCAACTCAAGATCCTCAAAGACTGGATTGACCAGGGCGCCGAGTGGAAGACCGAAGCCCCTATCAACTCAGAAGAAGCCGCAGCAGCCCTCGCACGCCTCGAAGACCGCCCCATCAAACCCCAGGAACGCACCTGGTGGGCCTTCCAAAAACCCGTCCGCCCCAAATCAGCCACCTCCATTGATGGCTTCCTCCGCGCCAAGTGGACTCAAAAAGATCTCAAGCCCTCCGGCAGAGCCGAAAACAATACCTTAATTCGCCGTGTTTACCTGGATATCATCGGAATTCCCCCTACCCGCGACGAAGTCTCCTCCTTCCTCGCTGACCAAAGCCCCAACGCCTACGAAAAACTCATTGATCGTCTCCTCGCCTCACCCCATTACGGCGAACGCTGGGCCCGCCACTGGATGGACGTCGCCCGTTACGCCGACTCCGGCGGCTACGAATATGATCGAGACCGCGACAACGCATGGCGCTATCGCGACTACCTCACAAACTCCTTCAACAACGACAAGCCCTACGACAAGTTCCTCCTCGAGCAACTCGCCGGAGACGAACTTTCCCCAAACTCTAACGAAGCCCGCATCGCCACTGGCTTCCTCCGCTTGGGCCCC
>CAZZGS010000513.1:0-667 GCA_964653845.1 uncultured Bryobacter sp. | reverse complement strand
CCCGCCTCGACGAACTCGACGACGTAGTCTCCACAACCTCCAACTCCCTCATGGCCCTCACCGTCGGCTGCGCCCGCTGCCACAATCACAAATTCGACGCCATCCCGCAAAAAGACTACTACCGCATGCAAGCTGTATTCTGGCCCACCAAGCCCGAAGAAAAGCCCCTCGCCTCTGCAGAAGAAATCGAAAAGCATAAAGTCGAAACCAAGCGCATCCAGGACCTCCAGTCCCCCGTCAAGAAAGATCTCGATGCCCTCATCAAGCCCTACAAGGACGCCTACATCGCCGAAAAGAAGGCCGCCCTCCCTGACTACATGAAGCAGGCCCTCGCCACCCCGGCCGACCAGCGCAACGATGGTCAAAAGCTCAACGTAGCCCAAATCGAAAAGACCCTCATGGGCACGCCGGAGACTCTCCCCGCGCGCTTCACCCCATCCGACAAGACCCGCTACGACAGCCTCAACAAAGAAATCGCCGAACTCGCAAGGCAACTCCCCAAGCCTCTCCCCACCGCGATGGCGATGACCGAAAAAAGCCGCACTCCCGAGCCCAGCTACTTCCTCCACCGCGGCAACCAGAAAGGCTCGGTCATGCAACCCGGTGTCCTCAGCGTCGCACAAACAGAAGAATGGCCCTTCCCCGCCCCGCCCGCTGACTCAACCAC
>CAZZGS010000512.1:0-4001 GCA_964653845.1 uncultured Bryobacter sp. | reverse complement strand
CCTCCCGCCCCAAAACAGAAGAGCACCAAAATGTTCTAAGTGAACTGTATTGGGGCTAGGCCTTGCGGCAGACGATCTCCAGGTAGTCAATCTCGGCAAAGAATCCCCGCTCGGGCTTTCGGTTGTGGAGATTGGCCAAGGCGAGGAATTCACGATCCAGTTCCCGGGCCTCGGCTGAAGTTTTGCCTTCGTAGGCCAAAAGCACTGGGGCAAGAAATTGTTTCTGGCCCGCAAGCCACTGTTCCGGGCTTAGCGCGCGTGGATAGAACGGGCGCTTTTCAATATGGACACTCGCGAAGTGACGCGATAGCTGATCCACCACAAAGGATTCAGTGCCCCAATTGCGTGAAATACCGATCGATGCAATATCGGGTCTGGCACGCCCGCAAATTTCAAAAAGCCGATAGTTCATCCCTGTGCTGGCCCAACTGGTCAGCGCCAGACACCCTTGTGGCCGAAGCACTCTGGCTGCTTCGCGAACGCTGCCTTCGACATCGTCGCTAAAGATCAGGCCAAAAGTGCTGAGAGCAACATCGAAGCTTGCGTCGGCGAAGGGCAGAGCCTCTGCACCCGCCAAATGATAGTCAATCTCCACGCCCTCAAAGAGGCTTCTTTCTTTGGCGCGATTAAGAAGTTTTTCAACCGGGTCGGCACCACTTACTACTGCGCGGCGGCGGGCCGCAGCTAGAGCCGTGTTGCCGGTGCCGCATCCAATATCGAGGACGCAGTCTCCAGCATAAACGGGCACCGCATCGCAGAGCCGCTCGCCGACAATCTGGGCTCCGGGTGCGATTCGCGAGAAATCCCCGGCCTCCCAAAGATTCTTAATCATCTTCATCCTTTAGCAGTGAGTTGCGGCCAATGCGCTCGCCCTTCAGCAACACGGCGGAAATGCGGCTCAGACTCTTGATGTCCTTCACAGGATCGCCGTCTACCAGCAGCAAGTTGGCATCCTTGCCTACTTCGATGGTGCCAATGCGGCTTCCCTGCCCCAGCAGTTCGGCGGACGTCCTGGTTGCTGCGATCAGGGCGCGATCTGCGGGAATTCCGGCGGCAACCCAAAGGTCGAGTTCCTGTTGGATCGTCGGCCCATGAAAAACCAGCGGATTGCCGGCATCGGTGCCTGTAACCAGTTTTACGCCAGCATTATAGACGCGTTTGAGGTTGGCCTTCACGCGATTCATGTCGACAGCGTATTCGAGGTTCGCTGCCTGGCGCGTCATCAGTTTGCGAGTGGATTTGAGCAAGTCGAGCGGTACTGCCTGTTGCAAGAGACTGTCGTCGAGACGCGTAAAATCCTGCTCGCCGATCATACGCAGACTTTCGAAAACACTCAGAGTCGGGTCATAAAAGAAACCCGAGGCGGCCATTTTTTTCAAAAGTTCGTCAGGAAGAGTGTCATTTGCGCTGCCATGTTCGACACCATCGGCACCGGCTTCAAAGGCATCTTGAACATCCACAGCCTTGCTGGTGTGTACGACAGTCTTGAGCCCCTGAGCCTTTGCTTCGGCACAGATTGCACGCAGAATTTTAAGATCAAGCCGTGCCATCGGAGACTTCTCCGTGCCACTCTCGAGCACCGCCTTGATGCCGTCGACTCCCTTTGCCTTCAAATCACGCACCATCTCACGGGCTTCAGCTTCCGACTTGGGCAAGCGCACAAACTGGCTCTCACCCATTGCCTGCATGTTCTGCGGCAGGTACTTCAACATCTGTGTTGGATGCCCACCGGCAGCACTGAAGAGTGGACCAACCGCATAGAGTTCCGCTGCCAGAATTTCACCGCTTCGCTCACGCTTTCTGAGGTCGAGCATGGTATCAACCCAGTCACCAGTGCTTTTGACTGAGGTGATGCCGGAATACAGATAGGCCTTAAGCCGCTTCTCATTGAGCTTGAGATCCTGGTACTTGCCGGCATCCTCATAAATGCCGCCAGGTGCGCCGAGATGGATATGGGCGTCGATCAGACCGGGCAGCAAAGTCTTGCCCGCCGCTTCGATTTCAAGGGCGTTGAGAGTTTTGCCTTCTGGCGCGGTACCCGTAATGATCTGAGCGATCTTGCCGTTTTTGATAAGGACACTGCCACCTTCGATCACTGTCCCAGTCGAGGTAAAGATGCGGGCATTCTTGATCAGGATCGTCTGCTTGCGCGCAAGTTCCCGATCGAGCACCTTGGTCTTGGTCAGATTTTCTTTGCTTTGGAGATTCCAGGCACCGATCACGAAGAAGGGCGCAAGCACGGCGAGCACCCAGGCCTTGGTGCGTGCCGGCATCTTCTCGCCCTTCTCCCAGCGAAAGACCTTAAGCGAGATCAGCGTGCAGGCCAAGGTCGTGATGATAAGTGCCGCTACAGACTTCCAGTTGTCGAGCAGACTTTCCTGTTTGAGCAGGATGCCTTGAAGCCCGCTCACCATGTGCGTCGACGGGATGAACTGCACCAGACTTTGCGCCCATTCTGGCAGCACCGAGATGGGGACGGTGGCACCGCTGAGCAGCATCATCGGGAAGTAGAGGCACTGGACGATGATCTGACTTTCGGCCATGCTGTTGGCTACCGCGGCGATGATGCCGCCCATGCTGCGCATAGCGAAATTGGCAATGATGACAAAGGCGAAGAAGCTGAGCCAGTTGGCAGGCCAGGCCATTCCGTATTGAACAATGCTCAAGAACAGCATGAGAATTACGACGGGCAGATACTGCAGCACGCCGACAACGAGACCACTCACCAGAATCGGCAAGGCCCCGGGCGGCGCCACTTTGTAGCGGCGCAGGATTCCATTCTCACGCTCTGAGATGGCCCGCAAACCACCACCGAAAAATCCGTTTCCCAAGAGGCCAATCGTCAGCACGCTTGTCAGGACAGCGGCAATTGAATTCGTCTCTTTCGCCTTGCCCAGTGTCGCGAACATAAAGAAAAAGCCGAGCGGGAAGGCGTAGTTGAAGAAGAAGACGGTCCGCTCGCGCATCGTCAGGCGCAGGTTCGAAACGATGTGCGCAATAAAAGGTTTCATTGGCTATTCCCTCAGTTTCTTGCCAGTCAGCTCGATGAATACATCCTCGAGTGTCGGCTTCTTGAGGTTGATGTCGGTCATTCCTAAACCGTGCGCGTCGATCCATTTGACGAGTTCAACAACTGTCTTCGCTGGCTGCACGCTAGAAGTTGTAAGCGTAAGCCGGTCCGCACTTAGTACGGTATCTGCAGGCAGAACCTGAGCGCCAAGCGGAGCCTCCAGATGGATCTCTACTTTAGTTGTGCCAAGCGTCCGAGCCTGTATCTCTCGCGGCGAGCCTTCGGCGATGATGCGGCCTTCATCGATAATTGCCACTCGATCACAAAGGCGCTCCGCTTCTTCGATGTAGTGCGTTGTCAGGATGATTGTGCGCTTGTCCTGTTTGAGTTCTTCGATCAGTTTGTGAATCTCCAGACGCACCTGGGGGTCAAGCCCGGTTGTCGGCTCATCGAAGAAGACGATCTGCGGATCGTTGATCAGCGCGAGGGCAATCGCGACGCGTTGCTTTTGACCGCCCGATAGCGTGCCATAGTAGGCATTCTTCTTTTCGTCGAGCTGAAGCCGGCTGAGCAACCGGTTCTTGTCGATGTTCTTTTGATAGAAGGCGGAGAAGAGATCCATCGCTTCAATCACCTTCATCTTGTCTGGCAAGTTGTTGGACTGAAGACAGACCCCGATGCGCTCCTTCAGTTGCGAGGCATCGCGCTCCGGATCAAATCCAAGTACGTTCACGACACCAGAGCTGCGGCTACGGATGCCTTCGAGAATTTCAACCGTTGTCGTTTTGCCTGCACCGTTTGGGCCCAGAAGCCCGAGCACCTGACCAGCCTCCACCGAGAAGTCGATCCCTCGCACGGCATCGACTTCGCCGTAGCTTTTCTTGAGATCCGAAACAGCGATGACTGTGTCGGGCATGATGGACTATTGACGTTCCAGAACGTCGATCATAGCGATGCAGAATGCCGGCAGATCTTCTGGCTTGCGTGAAGT
>CAZZGS010000511.1:0-4010 GCA_964653845.1 uncultured Bryobacter sp. | reverse complement strand
AATACCCGCCCGCCCGCCGCTCCGCAATCGTCGAAGCGTTAAATGAAACCAACCCCAACCACCCTGCCCTCGCCGTCTTGGCACGAGAAAATACCGTCGCCATCCTCACCGGCCAGCAAGTCGGACTATACGGTGGACCCGTCTACACGCTTTATAAAGCCCTCAGCGCGATTCGCCTCGCGCAAGAGCTTTCTGAAACCGGTCAGCCCGCCGTACCCATCTTTTGGCTCGCCACCGAAGATCACGACGTAGAAGAAATCCGCTCCGCCTCCTTCTGGGATGCCGACATCACAGCCGATGCCGCCTCCGATACCCGCCCCGCAGGACTCCACACCCTCAAAGGCCTTCCCGATCTTCTTCCCCTGACAGAGGAAATCTCGGCTTTAGCCAAGCGCCATTACCAAAACGGAAAAACCTTCGGCGAATCCTTCTTGGGCCTTTTAAAAGAACTACTTAGCCCACTTGGTTTACTTTTTGCCGACCCTCTCGAACCCAAACTTCGTGCCATCGGCACTGAGTTTCTCTTAGACGCAGCAATGCATGCCCCAGAACTCGCAGACGCTCTGCTAGAGCGCAATAAGCAACTCACTGCAGCCGGCTACAACCCCCAGGTTCACTTCGAGGCAAACGAAACCTCTTTCTTTTTCCTCCTCGAAGACAATCACCGCAAGCAGCTCAAATTCGACCCAAAAACCTACGACGCCCACCAGATGGCCGCTCATGGCTCGAAGCTTTCCCCCAACGCCCTCCTCCGCCCTGTATGGCAGGACTGGCTTTTTCCAACCGCCGCCATCATAGGTGGCCCCGGCGAACTCGCCTACTTCGCACAGTCTGAAGTGCTCTATAAGCTTCTGCTCGGAAGGATGCCCCTCGCTCTCCCCAGAGCCTTTTTCACCATAGTCGACCCTAAATCCGCCAAAACTATCGAACGCTTCCGAGTTCGATATGCCGACATGCTTCACGACGAAGACCACGTCGCACTCACGCTAGGGAAGCGTTTGGTGCCTCCCGACGTTACTGAAAGTTTGCAGAACGCCCAACGCTCCGTCGACAACGCAATGTCGATGCTAGCGGGAAAGCTCGAAACCTTCGACCCCACCATTTCCCGTGCCCTCGAAACCTCTCAAAACAAAATCCGCTACCAGTTCGCCAAGAACCATTCGAAGGTAGTGCTCGAGATGCTAAGAAAGAACGATCAGGCCCGACGCCAGGCCGCCCACATCTCGCACCGTCTGGCTCCCCACGGCCACCTTCAAGAGCGGCACTATTCATTGCTCGCAATGCTCTCCGACTATGGCCTCGAATTCATCCCCACCATTCTCGAGAACATCCACTACGGCTGTCACGACCACCACGTCCTTCTGTTAGGCTAAAGGCCTAAACACCGTGGGACTCCGCAAAAACCTCCTCAAAGAAGCCCTGAAAAACGGGCAACCCCAATACGGCTGCGGCTTCGGTCAGCTCCGATCTCAAGAAGTTTTAAAGCTCCTGGCCGCTGCCGGCTTTCATTGGGCCTTCATTGACTGCGAGCACGGCGGCTTCGACCTTGAAACCGTTCAAGACCTCTGCCGCATCGCCCCTTACGTCAACTTCACCCCACTGGTGCGAGTCGCCGACCTGCAATATGCCCTGGTAGCGCGAGCCCTAGACGTCGGAGCCCCCGGCGTGATCTTCCCGAGAGTAGAATCCCCAGAGCTACTGGCTCAAGCCATTTCCTGGACTAAATTTCCGCCCGCAGGAGTAAGAGGCTACGGGCTAACCCCGGTCAACTACGACTACGCCGCCGTGACGATTCCGCAGGCGATCGAACACTACAACCAGGAAACGATGGTTGTCTTGCAAATCGAAACCGAAACTGCCCTCAACCGTGTAGACGAGCTGCTCGACGTCCCCGGAGTAGACGTTGTAATGATTGGCCCGGCGGATTTAAGCGTCTCTCTCGGAGTGCCCGGCGAGTTCACCCACCCCAAATTCGTAGCAGCCTACGAGAAGATCCGCGACGCCTGCTTGAAGCGAGGCATCGCCCCCGGTACCCACAACCGGTCGCTTGAGCTAATGCAGATGTGGAAAGAAAAGGGCTTCACCTTCCTCGGCTGCGGCAACGAAACCGCCATGCTATTTGAGCGAGCCTCCACCATCATCAAGGGAATCTCCGCCGCTCCTGGCCCACAGTTCAAATCATAGCCAAGCCCGGCAAGTTATACTCCAAGCCGAAAAAGGCCGCGTCAATGGCACTTCGTTCCCAACTATTCAAAGGCGATACAAAGCTGGATGCGGCGGCAGTTTCGGATTCTGCACACATCACTCCCGGTGCCCGCGGAGAACATGTCCGCAAGATCCAGTTCGCTCTCATCCAGCTCGATGGGGCCAAGATCACAGCCGACGGCGCATACGGCCCAGCGACTGCCGCAGCCGTGCTCGCCTACAAGCAAAAACGCGGCATCATCAATACAAGTATCCAAACTAAGGCCGACAATATCACCGGCAAAATGACGCTTGCCAGTATGGATCAAGAGTTGCTCAAAGCCCCGCCTCCAGCTCCACGATCCTTAATACCAACAAATCGCCTCTTACTGAATTTCAAGCTGGACTCACTCTTGATCGACATATTCATCAAAATTGAAGGCTTCGGTAGCCCTCAAAAGCAAGGCCTTCACGACCCTTTCCAAAGCGCCGCCTTTAGCGCTAATACTATGGCCAATCCCCGCTATGACATAACCAAGCGCTTCTTGACTTCCTTCATCTTCACGGGCAGTCTCGATTCTCGCGATCCTTCTAAAGTAATTATCGACGCTGTAAATTTGCTCAACCAAAGCGCCGAAGGAAAAATCGATCGCATCTTCATGTGGGGAGGCAGCGCCGGAGGCAAAAACGTCCTCAAGATAGCAAACGCGTTGGCCAACTCGGTAGGCGATACCATCCAGTACATCGCCTTAAGCGATGCAGCCTTCGAGGAGAACGACCCGGTGATGCGCAACCCAGGCAACATCAAAGGCAAAATCAAAAAGAACTGGTTCCAGACTTTTGGTCAAACCATCGATCCACGCAAGGAGTTTCACGGCCCGGTGCCCGGTTTCATTCCCTTCGACATGACTGGTAGCCCTGGAGTGCAAACCGCAAAGAGGGACTTTGAGAACCTAAGTTTCATCGACCGGCAGTTTGGCGCAAATAAGGCCAAAGCCGCAGACTCCGCACACAATTCCGCCTTCGCAGACATCAGAGCGATGATTCTGGACCCCAAGCTCCCTTAAAAGCCTATGCCCACCTCTGCGGCAGCCACTCGTTATGACTCCAAACCGGGGCCCCGCAAAGAAATCTGGTGCGTCCAGGACACCACCCGCTAATTCAACTACTGCCCCCTAAACGGCAAAATACTCTCGGCCTTTCAATCCAGAAGCAAAGCCAATCCCCGAGCCAAATCCCCATCCACACTCGCCTTCAGCTCGGCCAGACCAACTTCAAAACTTCGTCCGGCTCAACACCATTCCTCTCCAGTCTCCGGCCCCCGTCTGCAGACTCTTGGCCTTTCAGGAAACCCATCTTTCCTTCCCCCTCTACAATCAAAGTAACCAGTGCCTATCCTCAACATCGATAACGTCACCAAGCACTACCAAGCCCAAGGCCAGCAAGTCACCGCTCTTGCCGGCGTTTCCCTGCAACTCAACCCCGGCCAATTCATAGGTCTCGTAGGCCGCAGCGGCGGTGGCAAGTCAACGCTGCTCAACCTCGCCGGCGCCATGGACTTCCCCTCCACCGGTCAAGTCTCCATCGACAACGAAATCACCAGCAACCTCAACGACACCCAGCTCACTGCCCTCCGCCGCAACAAAGTCGGCTTTATCTTCCAAAACTTCCAACTCCTCCCCACCCTCTCGGTAGCCGAAAACGTAGAGCTCCCACTCTTGCTCGCAGGCACCGCTAACCCAAGACAACGCGCAATCGAAACCCTAACCTGGGTAGAGTTAGGCGATTACGCAAACCGCATGCCCCATCAGCTCTCCGGCGGCCAG
>CAZZGS010000510.1:0-4015 GCA_964653845.1 uncultured Bryobacter sp. | reverse complement strand
AGGGTGCAGAGCTTGGGGATGGGGGCGAGGAGCTTGAGTTCGGCTGAGACTGCGGTGGCGACCTTGAGGTATTCGGGCTCAAGCGCTGTGTTGATGTCGATGGGGTGGCCGTATTCGCGATAAGTATTGGTGATTGAGACCAGACGCTTACCGAGTACCTGCATGGCATTCTGCGTGGTGTCGTAAGACATTTCGCGCGAGGGGAAGGCCCACGGATTTGACAGCGGCATCGAGCCAAAGCCTTCAGCGACCTTGCCATCACGGGTGCGAACGCGGGCTTTGACGTTGAGCAGAGTGGTGTGATCCATGGCGACGCCACCAAATTTGTAGGGCGAGCGGTAGCGGATGTCTTCGAACGAGGATGTGATGCTCTCGATCTGGATCATCTGGGGCTTGGGCTTGGCAATAGCAGCGGATGTGGCAAGGGCCAGGCAGGAGCGCCGCGTGAGGATAAAGCCGGGGTTCATACATTACGGAGTATATCGGGGATAGAATGCTCGGTAAGTGAACGTGCGAGAACTATTTGTCTTTGGAGTGTTGGCTGCTGTGGGGCAAGCGGCAGACTATGCTCGTGATGTGCGGCCGATACTGGCGCGAAAGTGTTTCGCTTGTCATGGGGCGGGCTTGCAGAAGAGTCATTTGCGGCTGGATCGCAGAGACGATGCGTTGCGGGGTGGAGAGAGCGGCGTGCCGGCGATTGAGCCGGGTAAAGCGGGAGCGAGTTTATTGATCCGTTATGTATCCGGGACGGATGCGAAATTAGTTATGCCACCGAGCGGGCCTCGCTTGTCTGAGGCCGAGGTGAACACGCTCAAAGAGTGGATTGACGAGGGTGCGGCTTATCCGGAATTGAGTGTGAGTGAGGTGCCGAAGGTTGACCCTCGCCTGGCTCACTGGGCCTTTCATTCGCCTTTGAAGCCCGGTGTGCCGGCGGTGAAGAACAGGGCCTGGGTGAGGAATCCGATCGATGCCTTTGTGTTGTCGAAGCTGGAGGCCAAGGGGTGGAAGCCTGCGGCCCGGGCAAGCGATGCTGACCTGCTGCGGCGGGTCTATCTCGATTTGACGGGGCTGCCACCGACGGTTGCTGAGCAGGATTCGTTTCGTGGAGATTGGGCGGGGCTAGTGCGTGGCTTGCTTGCGCGCCCGAGCTACGGCGAGCGCTGGGGGCGGCATTGGCTCGATGTGGTTCGTTATGCGGATACCAATGGTTACGAACGCGATGCCGTGAAGCCGCAGGTGTGGAAGTATCGCGACTATGTGATCCAGTCGCTCAATGCGGATAAACCTTTTGATCGATTCGTGGTGGAGCAGATGGCGGGCGATGAGTTAGCGGATCGGAATGCAGAGACGCTGATTGCTACTGGTTTTCATCGCTTGGGGCCATGGGACGACGAGCCTGCAGACCCGATGGAGGATCGCTTCGATCAACTGGATGATCTGTTGAATACGACGTCGCAGGCGTTTCTAGGGATGACGCTGGCTTGCGCACGTTGTCACAATCATAAGTTTGAACCGCTGACTACAAAAGATTATTACGGGATGATTGCTGTGTTTAATGGCTTGGAGCGGCCTCGCAATGGGCGTACGGAGTTGGATCGGCCGGCGGGGACGCGTAGTGAGGTTGCCGTGTTTGAGGAACGGGAGAAGCGCATTGCTTCTTTGCGTGATGCGGCTCGGGTGGCTTGGCTTGAGTCGGGCAAGAGTCAGTTACCGGCCGATGTAGTAGCGGCGTATCTCAAGACAGGGAAAGCTCCGAAGGATCACTCGAAGGTGTTTGAGGCCGAACTGAAGGCCTTGCCGGTAGAAGAAGAAGTTGCCCGGCTAAAGCGCGAGACGCCCGATTCGCCGCGTGGCTATTTTATGGAAGAGCGCAAGGAAGGGCCGCCTGCGACGCATATCCTGATTCGTGGGAAGGCGTCTTCGCCGGGGCCGGAAGTAGCTCCGCAAGTGCCTGCTGTTCTTACGAAGGATCAGCCATCGTTTGGCGCAGCAGGGCGGCGCATGGCGATGGCACAGTGGCTGGTGTCGACTGAGAATCCTCTGACGGCGCGCGTGATTGTGAACCGCGTCTGGCAATGGCATTTTGGTGAAGGTCTCGTGCGGACGGCAAATGATTTTGGGGTGATGGGCGATAAGCCGACCCATGTGGAGTTGCTCGACTGGCTATCGGTGTGGTTTGTCGAGCAAGGGTGGTCACTCAAGAAACTACATGCGCTGATATTGGGCAGCAACACCTACCGCATGGCGAAGGCGAGCAATGCGGCCTATGCGAAAGAGGACCCGGAGAACCGGCTTTTGTGGCGTGTTCCGTATCGAAGACTGGAGGCGGAGGTGCTGCTGGATGGTGCTCTTGCAGCGAGCGGGAAATTGAATACGAAGGTTTATGGTGAGCCGGTCTATCCTGCCATGCAGAAGGAAGCGCTGGAGGGGTCGAGCGATCCTGATAAAGTCTGGCAGGCCTTTGATGAAGAGAAGGCTTCGCGGCGAGCCGTTTATTACATCGCGAAACGTTCGCTGGCTGTGCCACTGATGGAGGTGCTTGACGTGTGCGACACAGCGCGGCCGGCGGCGAAGCGGCAAACCACTTCGGTAGCACCGCAGGCGCTGCAGTTGTTCAATGGCGACTTCATCCAGCGGCAGGCCCGGCATTTTGCAGAGCGGTTGCGTCGCGAGGCTGGGGCAACAGCGAAGGCGCAGATTGAATTGGCCTACCGGCTGGCGCTGGCACGCAAGCCTAAGCTGACGGAGCAGAAGATGATGCTTGAGTTTCTATCGCAGAGCAGCCTAGAGGAGATGTGCCGGGTAATCTTGAATCTGAATGAGTATGCTTATGCCAATTAAGAAGACACGACGGGATTTTGTTTGGCAGACGGGTGGCGGATTTGCGGGCGTTGCATTGATGCAGTTGCTGGAGCGGGATGGCTTCTTTGGCAAGACAGTGGAGGCGAGCGGGATCCTCGCACCAAAGAAACCGCACTTCCCGGCCAAGGCCAAGCGGGCGGTCTTTTTGTTTATGAACGGGGCGCCGAGCCAGGTAGATACATTCGACTACAAGCCGGAGCTGACCAAGCGCAACGGGCAGGCTTATCGGGGTAAGCTCGCAGTGGGGTCCAATGGGCGCCCAATCGGGTATTTAATGCAGTCGCCGTTTGAGTTCAAGGCTCATGGACAGAGCGGGCTGATGATTAGCGATCTGTTTCCTCATACGGCGAAGTTTGCGGATGACTTGTGTGTGATTCGTTCGATGCACACCGATACGGCAGCTCATGCATCTGGATGTTTGCAGATGAATACCGGGAGTATCTTTTTAGGCAAGCCAAGCGCGGGGGCCTGGGTGACTTATGGCTTGGGCACCGACAACCAGAGCCTGCCCGCCTTTGTCGTGATGACAGACCCGCGCGGAGGCCCGATCGGGAGCGCGTCGAATTGGACGGCAGGGTACATGCCGGCTGCTTATCAGGGGACGATGTTTCGCTCAGGCGCTGCACCGTTGCTTGATTTAAAGCCACCGGCTGGAGTGACGGATGCGACGCAGCGGCGTTCTCTCGACTTGCTCAAAAAGTTGAATGAAGAGCATCTGGCAACGCGAGCGCAGGAAACTGAGTTGTCGGCGCGGATTGCGTCGTATGAATTGGCGTACCGGATGCAGGCGGAGGCGGCTAGCGTTGTGGATCTATCGAATGAGACGGCGACCACGCGTGAGCGTTATGGGCTCAATGACCGTGTGACGGAAGACTTTGGCCGGAAGTGCCTCATGACGCGGCGCTTGCTTGAGAAGGGGGTGCGGTTTGTGCAGCTCTATTCGGGAGGGGGCCACATTGAAGACACCTGGGATGGGCACAACGATTGCATCACCAATCACCGGCTGCATGCCAAGGAAACAGACAAACCGATCGCGGCATTGATGCAGGACCTGAAGGCGACTGGGTTGTGGGATGAGACGCTGCTGTTGTGGGGCGGCGAGTTTGGCCGCACGCGGACGAGTGAAGGTGGGGGGAAGCCGGGTCGCGATCAT
>CAZZGS010000509.1:1691-4022 GCA_964653845.1 uncultured Bryobacter sp. | reverse complement strand
CGGTAAGAGCACTCTCATCGGCCGCCTCCTCTTCGACACCAAAGGTGCCTACGAAGACCAGATCGAAGCTGTCAAAAAGAGCAAGGTCAACCGCAGCGGCCGCGAGATCGACCTCTCCCTTCTCACCGACGGTCTCAACGCCGAACGCGAGCAAGGCATCACCATAGACGTCGCCTATCGCTTCTTCGCCACTGCCACCCGCAAATTCCGCATCGCCGATACCCCCGGCCACGAACAATACACCCGCAACATGGCCACCGGTGCATCCACCTCAGACGCCGCCATCATCCTAGTCGACGCGATCAAAGGCGTCAGCCGCCAGACCCTCCGCCATGCCACCATCTCTCACCTCCTCGGCATCGAGCACCTCATCTTCGCCATCAACAAAATGGACGCCATGGGCTGGAGCGAAGAAGTTTTCACGAAGATCAAAACGACCCTGGAAGAACACTCCAAACGCTGGCCCGGATCGAAGCTCCACTACCTCCCGGTAAGCGCGCTCGACGGCAACAACGTCGCTACCCGCAGCGACATCGTCACTTGGTACAACGGCCCCAGCCTCCTCGATCTTCTAGAGAATATCGAGATCAGCCCCGCCGCCGCCAACTTCCGCTTCCCCGTGCAATACGTCGTCCGTCCGGGCGACGGATTTAGAGGCTTCGCCGGCCGCATCGCCAGCGGCACTGTTAAGCCCGGCGACGCGATCGTCGTCCTCCCCAGCGGCCGCCGCGCCACCATCAAAGAGATCGCAACGTTCAACGGCCCTCTCACTGAAGCCAGCGAAGGCCAAAGCGTCACGCTAGTCCTCAACGAAGAAGTCGATGTCAGCCGTGGCGATATCATCGCACTGGAAACCGCCCGTCCCGAACTCAGCCGCCACCTCGAAGCTGACCTCGTCTGGATGGCCGAAGAACATCTCGAACCCGGCACGCCCTACCTCCTCAAATCGGCCACAAGAGAACTCAGCGCAAAGCTCTCCAGGATCGAATGGACCCTCGACCCCGAAACCGGCAACCACCTCAAGGTCAACTCAGCCGCCCTTAACGACCTCCTCCGCGTCTCAATCGAAACCACTCAACCGTTAGCTTTCGACCCCTACGTGAAGTGCCGCGAAACCGGCAGCTTCATCCTCGTCCACCCGCGAACCAACCGCACTATCGCCGCCGGCATGATCGTCCGCGGCGCACAAAAGACAGTCCGCAACGCAAACACCCTGGCCTTCGATCTCGGCCCCGTAACAGCCGGAGAACGAGTAGAACGTTACGGCCACATGCCCGCCATCGTTACGAGCAAAGACCCCGATCTACTCGAGCGCATTCTCTTCGAACACGGTGCCCTGGTCCTTCGCTGGCACGGCCCGGTCCCCAAAGAACTCGAAGAATCGGGAGCTATCGTTATTTCGGACTACGGCCTCGAAGTACCCGAAGAAGGCGCCCTCGAATTCCTCGAAGCCGCAGGCATCCTCATGCGGCGCAACGATTTCATCTCAGGAGAAGGTATATGAGCGACGTGCTCCAATCGATCGATCAGGCTCTCACAGGCAAGGCCTGCTACACCTGCAGCTTCCAACTCGAAGACGTAGTGCTCCTCCACTACCTATTGCAGCGAGACTCCAAGATCCCGGTTCTCTTCCTCGAAACCGGCTATCACTTCGAGGCGACTTACGCCTACCGTGACCAACTCACAAAAGACTGGAAGCTCAACCTCCACAATCTCGCTGCAACTCAGTCGGTAAAAGATCAGGAAACCGCCTTCGGCATCCTCAATCAAACCGAACCCGCCAAATGCTGCCAGCTCCGCAAAGTCGAGCCCCTCTTTGACGGCCTCGAAAACTACGACGTCTGGTTCACCGGCCTCCGCAGGGAACAATCCCCTACGCGGGCAAAACTCGAAGTCTTCGAAACAACCAAACTGAAGAGCGGCAAGCAGATCGCCAAGGTCAGCCCACTCGCCCACTGGACCTGGAAGCAAGTCTGGCAATACGCTCGCGAGAACAACCTCCCCATCCTCGAGCTTTACGATCAGGGCTACACAAGCATCGGTTGCGAACCCTGCACTGCCAAGCCCGCCAGCGACGACAACCTCCGCAGCGGTCGCTGGGGTGGCAAAAAACTGGAGTGCGGCATCCACACCTTCGCTACCGAGTAAGCAACCAATATGGAATCGATCCTCGGCTTCTGCATCGCAATGATCGTCGGCCTCACCGGTGCTGGTGGCGGTCCTCTCACCGTCCCGCTTCTGGTGCTGGTCCTCGGGCGTAGCGCCTCAGAAAGCGTAGGCACTTCACTGGCCTTCGTCTTTGTCACCAAGGTCTTCGCCTCACCCCTCTAC
>CAZZGS010000509.1:0-1681 GCA_964653845.1 uncultured Bryobacter sp. | reverse complement strand
ACTGGCGAGTCCTTGGCCTCATGCTGGCCGGCGGCTTCCCAGGCGTCCTCGTGGGCTCCTGGATCCTCCTCCACCTCAGCAAGAAACAAATCGAACCAATCCTCCTGCCACTGGTTGGAGCCACCATCGCGGGCCTCGCCTTCCTCCGCCTCTTCCGTACAAAGCAAGCCCCACGTCCTAACGTCGAGCAGCGCTGGCTTATCCCCCTCGCCACCCTTCCGATAGGCGCAGAAGTAGGCTTCTCCTCCGCCGGCGCAGGTGCCCTCGGCGGTCTCCTCCTGATGTACAAAACCGTCCTCCCAACAGCCACAATCGTCGGCACTGATTTGCTCTTCGGCATGGCCCTAAGCTTCATCGGCAGTGGAATCCACGTCATCTTCGGCCACGTCGATCAAGCTCTCGTGCTCAAGATGCTGATCGGTGGCATCCCCGGAGCAATCATCGGCTCCTGGCTCGGCACCAAAGTCCCATCCCAGACCCTCCAGGTCGCCATGAGCGTAGTCTTTGGCTACCTCGGTTTACACATGAGCTGGAAGGGCCTCGCCCCTCTTTTCATTCGTTAAAAAATAGTCCGTAACTTTTTCTTAACCCGCTGCCAAATGCCAACTATGAAGAGCCTGGCTACATTTCTCCTCACACTCACCCTGTCCGCTCAGGACTGGAATTACCAACTCCTTCCCGCAACTGGGGATTCTCCCCAACCACGCAGCGACGGCACCATCGCCTATGACGCCGAAACCGCCTCCTTGTATCTCTTCGGAGGCCAAGGCCGCGGTTTCTTGAACGACTTGTGGTCTTATTCACTCACCAACCGCAGTTGGCGAAACATTAACCCTTCAGGCACCCAACCTCCAGCCCGCCGCGGCCAAACCCTCGTCCAGGACAAGCAACGCCGTCTCATCCTCTTTGGGGGGCAGGCTAGCGGCTTTTTCAGTGATGTCTGGGCCTTCGACCTCACAACCGAACGCTGGTCCCAACTCGGCCAGGACAATGCCGGCCCCAGCCGACGCTACGGCCACTCCGCTATCTATGATCCCGAGACCAATCGCATGATCGTCTCCCATGGCTTCACCAACTCCGGTCGCTTCGACGATACCTGGGCTTTCGATCTCACTGCCAACCGTTGGTCCAACGTCACTCCCTCCGGGACAAAGCCCCTCCCCCGCTGCCTCCACCATGCTGTCTTCAATCCCGAGGTCCGTCAGATGTACCTTTACGGTGGCTGCGCCAGTGGCTTCGGCCCCTGTCCGCTCGGCGATCTCTGGTCTTTTGATCTCCGCTCCAATACCTGGACGGAACTCCCCTCCTCCTCGAGAACTCCCGGTCGCGAATACTACGGGTTAACCTTCGATACCCGCCGCAATCGCCTGGTTCTCTTTGGCGGTTCCGGCGGCGGCCTCTTGGGCGATACATGGCTCTACGATCCCACCCAGCGTACATGGACCCAACTCGAACTCCCTGGCTCTCCCTCTCCGCGCTCACGCCATCAAGGCGCATACGCTTCAGACCGTGGCCTCAATTTCTTCTTTGGCGGTGCCACACGCAATGGCGACTCAAACGAAATCTGGGCTTTATCGAGCTCTCTCCCGCAGCAACTTCGCCTCAGCGGCAACGCTGTAGTAAACGCCTTTAGCGGCCTCGCCGGTCCACTCGCCCCAGGCGAGTACATCTCCATTTTTGG
>CAZZGS010000508.1:0-4030 GCA_964653845.1 uncultured Bryobacter sp. | reverse complement strand
TAGTGGCATTGGCTGGTCTGGTTGCGGCACAGCCTGTGGAGCCGATGAAGGGTGGGATGAAGGGCGGCATGCAGGGCGGAATGATGGGGAGAATGATGGGGACATTGCCGGCCAACATGGAGTCTGGCCACAATCCTTCGACGCCGGCCAAGGTAAAGCTGGGAAGGATGCTTTATTACGAGCCGCGGTTGTCGCTGGCCAATGATGTTTCTTGCAATTCCTGTCATGACCTGGCGAACTACGGGGTGGACGGGAAGCCGACTTCTACTGGCCATAAAGGGCAACTGGGCGGACGCAATTCTCCTACGGTCTATCATGCGGCTGGGCACCTGGCGCAGTTCTGGGATGGCCGGGCGGCTGATGTGGAAGAGCAGGCCAAGGGGCCGGTGTTGAATCCGGTCGAGATGGCGATGCCGTCGAAAGCAGAAGTGGAATGGCGGCTGGAGCGGATTCCCGGATACGTGGAGCTATTCAAGGAGGCGTTTCCTGGAGAGGCGAAGCCTGTGAGCTTTCAGAACATGGCATTGGCGATTGGCGTATTTGAGCGCGGACTTGTTACGCCGTCGCGCTGGGACCGGTTTATGAAGGGTGGTGGCGGGTTGAGTGCGCAGGAGATGAGCGGGCATCACGAGTTCATGCACAGCGGCTGTGCGAGTTGTCATAACGGGCCGTATCTGGGCGGGGCTTCTTATCAGAAGGTGGGTATGATGAATCCGTGGCCGTCGCAGGCGGATCTTGGCAGGGAGGCACTGACGCATCTGGAGAAGGACAACATGGTGTTTAAGGTGCCATCGCTTCGGAATGTTGAGAAGACGGGGCCTTACTTTCATGATGGTAAAACGGTGAAGCTTGAAGACGCTGTGGCGATGATGGGCAAGCATCAGTTGAATGTGCAACTGAATGCAGCGCAGGTGACGGATATTGTGGCGTGGTTGAAGACGCTAACGGGTGAGATCCCGAAGGCCTATATTGCTAAGCCTGAATTACCCCAGTAGTTGTTTGAGTAGACCTCTCAGCGCGATTGTAGCTTTGCGGACAGGGCAGTAAGAGATACCTGAAAGTGGGGTGCAGTGTTATGAGGAGGTTGACATCATAGAGCGTTACTGGAGTATCGCGACTTCGGAATTGATGGTGAAGCTGGGGGCTTCGCCGCTGGGCCTGAGCACGGCCGAAGCGGGAGTACGCCTGAACAAGGTTGGAGCAAACTCGTTGGTCTCTTCAAAGGCTCCAAGTGCGTCGCAGCTTTTTTTGACTCAGTTTCGAAATCCTCTCCTCTTGATTCTTCTGGGTGCGGCGGTGGTTTCGCTCTTTGTGCGGGAGTGGGTAGATGCTTCGATTGTTTTGGCGATTATAGTCGGCAGTGCGCTGTTGAGTTTTTTTCAGGAGTATTCTGCTTCGCGTGCAATTGAGGAGTTGCGGAAGAGAGTGCAGATGCGGAGCCGGGTGATGCGGGACGGCATTGAAGTGAGCGTTGTTGCGGAGTCGCTAGTGCCTGGGGATGTGATCATGCTAGCTGCCGGGTCGCTGATTCCCGCAGATGCGGTTTTGCTTGAGGCCTGCGACTGCTTCGTCAATCAGGCGGTACTTACTGGAGAGAGTTACCCGGCGGAAAAGACTGTTGGTCCGGTGGCGGTGGGTAGCGGACTTACAGAACGAACGAATTGCCTGTTCATGGGGACAAGCGTGCGGAGTGGGAGTGCAACCGCATTGATTGTGGCGACCGGATCGCGGACATCTTTCGGGGAGATTGCCGGGAAGCTGACACTGCGCCAGCCGGAATCGAGCTTTGAGCTGGGGATCCGCAAGTTTGGATATCTTTTAACGCAGATCATGTTGGTACTAGTGCTGGTAGTTTTTGCTGTTAATGTGTTCAGTGCAAAGCCGCCGGTGGAGTCGTTGCTGTTTGCTATTGCTTTGGCCGTAGGCCTGGCCCCTGAACTGCTGCCAGCGATTCTGAGCGTCACATTATCTAGCGGCGCTAAGAATATGGCTAGAGATGGCGTGATTGTGCGGCGGCTGAACTCGATTGAGAACTTTGGAGCAATGGATGTCTTGTGTACGGACAAGACGGGGACGTTGACGGAGGGAGTGGTGAAGCTGGATCAGACTTTGGATGGAGAGGGTGCTGCGTCTGATCGTGTGCTGAGGCTTGCTTATCTTAATGCCAGTTTGCAAACGGGGTTGCCAAATGCACTGGACGAGGCAATCACCGCAGCGGGACAGCCAGCGATGTACGCTGGATTTCGCAAGGTAGGAGAGATTCCGTATGACTTCAATCGCAAGCGCTTGAGCGTAGTGGTGGAGGAGGAGGAGGGAAAGTCGCGGGTCCTCATTACCAAGGGATCGGTCGCGTCAGTACTGGGAGTCTGCCAGCAGTCGCTGGACCGAGGTCCGTTGATGGCCCGTTTTGAGGGATGGAGTTCGAAAGGGTTTCGCGTGGTGGGGCTGGCCACGAAGGAATTGGCGGAGGGAGCAATTCCTGTAGAGGAAGATCTTAAGTTTGAAGGCTTTCTCCTGTTTTTTGATCCCCCGAAGGCAGGCGTCCAGGATAGCCTGGCGGGACTTAAGAAGTTGGGTGTAGATGTAAAAATTATTACTGGCGATAATGCGTTTGTCAGCACTTACCTGGCGGCTCAGGTTGGGCTATCGGTGGACCGGATTCTAACTGGGACGCAGATCAGGGCACTATCTGATGAGGCCCTTTGGCATCAGGCTGAGGTGACAAACCTGTTTGTCGATGTGGATCCGAATCAGAAAGAGAGGATTATTCTGGCCCTCAAGAAAGTGGGCCACATCGTCGGGTATATGGGGGACGGCATCAACGATGCACCGGCGCTTTATGCTGCTGATGTCGGGATATCGGTTGATAGCGCGGTGGATGTCGCCAAAGAGTCTGCCGATCTGGTGTTACTGGAGCATAACCTGGAAGTGCTGCGAAAGGGGATCGTCGAGGGCCGCAAAACTTTTGCCAATACTTTGAAATACATCTTTACAACCACGAGTGCCAATTTTGGCAATATGTTCAGCATGGCGGGTGCATCCCTGTTCCTGCCTTTCTTGCCGCTGCTTGCAAGTCAAATCCTGTTGAACAATTTCCTGTCGGATATTCCAGGGATGGCGATTGCTGGAGACAACGTCGATTCCGACTGGACGGACCGCCCGCATCGCTGGAACATCACATACATTCGGAATTTCATGGTGGTCTTTGGGCTTGTAAGCTCGGTCTTCGACTACTTGACCTTCGGTGTGCTGCTTTATGTTGTCAAAGCATCTCAGGAGGAGTTCCGTACAGCTTGGTTTATTGAATCGCTGTTGACAGAATTAGCAGTGGCACTGGTGGTTCGGACGCGGATGAAGTTTTACTCCAGTTGGCCCGGAAAGTGGCTGTGGGTAAGCACGCTGATGGTTGCGATCTTGACTCTCTTGATTCCTTATCTGCCATATGCAAACAGGTTAGGATTTGTGCCACTGCCGATCTCGCTCATGAGTATGGTGGTTGGCATTACTCTGGCATATATGTTGAGCGCGGAGGCCGCTAAGCACTACTTCCATCGACATTTCCCTCTAGCCTGAATGCTGGAGCGATCGCTATTGATCGCGCGCGATGCGGAAGCCGACCATGCGGTAGGCCTGGAAACTGGGCCACGCGCCGGAGCGGGCGTAGCTGCGGTTGTCGAGGGCTTCAAAGAAAAAGCCGGGGCCGCGCAGGACCCGGTATGCGCCTGCTGCGGGGCCCTTGGGGTTTTTCTTTGGGCTTACCTCGTAGTAATTGCGGCTGTACCAGTCGCTGCACCATTCCATGGCGTTGCCAGCCATATCCATTACGCCGTATGGGCTGGCACCTTTGGGGAAAGAGCCGACCTCCATGACAGTGTCGAACTGCTGTTTGCCGACGTAATTGGCGAATTCGTGGCTGATTTCATTGCCCCAGGGAAAGCGGGTTTGTTTGGCTCCTCGGGCGGCCTTTTCCCATTCGGCTTCTGTTGGCAGGCGGTACTTCTTGCCGGTCTTTACGCTTAACCAATTGCAG
>CAZZGS010000507.1:0-4035 GCA_964653845.1 uncultured Bryobacter sp. | reverse complement strand
GGTTTTCCCCATCAGCTTGCGAATCTGGCCAGCTTGGTAATCGAGGGGTTCCGGGTCGCCGGGGCCGTTGGAGAGGAAGACACCGTCTGGTTTGAGAGAGAGAACGTCTTCGGCACTGGTGCCGGCGGGGACAACTGTGAGATCGCAGCCGACGTGGGCGAGGCGACGGAGTATGTTGCGCTTGATACCGAAATCGTAGGCCACGACTTTGAAGCGTGGGGCAACGCCAGCGAGCAAGACTTCTGATTCCGAGACCGGCGTCACGCCTTCGTACCAGGAGTAGCTCTGTTTGGTTGAGACTCGGTTGGCCAAGTCCATTCCGGCCATCAAGGGAGCATTCTTTGCTCGCTCGATCAGTTCCTTGTGGTCGAGCGTGGTGGAAGAAATTACCCCACGTAGAACACCGCCCATACGGAGCTTTCTCACAAGCGTCCTGGTATCGATTCCAGTCACGGCAGGAATACCGTGCTTCGAAAGAAACGAGTCCGCGTCTGCATCGCTGCGCCAATTGCTGGCGACTGGGGAATACTCGCGGACGATTAAACCTTCAAAATAAGGACGCCCGGCTTCATTGTCGGCGTCGTTGGTTCCGTAGTTTCCAATCTGCGGGTTTGTCAAAACGACAATTTGTCCCGCATAGGACGGATCCGTGAAAATTTCTTGATAACCGGTGAGCGAGGTATTGAAAACCACTTCACCCGCTTTATCTACGGGCGCACCAAAGGCTTTGCCTTCGAAGACCGTGCCGTCTTCCAGGGCGAGCAAGGCAGTGTTCAACCTTGTGTTCTCCTTGTTGGGGGGATTTTTCTTAATTTAACACGACGACGCCCGATTGCTAAACTTGTCTTCAACCGATATGTCCTCGTCATCCAGCGTCGCACTCCAGGCCTTTACGCAGATCGCCCACTTCGAGTCCATTGCGCTCGAAACCGGCGCGGTGCTCTGCCCAATCGAGGTTGCCTACCAGACCTACGGAACTCTCAATCAAGACCGTACCAACGCCGTGCTCATCTGTCACGCTTTCACAGGTGATTCTCATGCAGCGGGAGTCTCTGAGGAGGACGGGCAATTGGGCTGGTGGGACAACATGATTGGCCCGGGCAAGGCGATGGACACGGACAAATACTTCGTCATCTGTTCGAATGTTCTTGGTGGCTGCCGGGGCACCACCGGGCCAGCCTCGATTGACCCCAAAACGGGCGAACCTTTCGGTATGCACTTCCCGATGATCACCATCGGCGACATGGTACGGCTGCAGAAAATGCTGGTCGAGAGCCTCGGGATTCAGAAACTGCTGGCCGTCGCCGGCGGCTCGATGGGTGGAATGCAGGCCCTGGAATGGACGGTCGCCTTTCCCGATAGCGTCGCCAGTTGCCTGGCCGTTGCCACCACCGCCCGCCACGGTGCGCAGCAGATTGCCTTTAACGAAGTGGGCCGGCAGGCCATCATGGCCGACCCTGAATTCCACGATGGCAACTACACCATGCACAACACCAAGCCCGCCCGTGGCCTGTCTGTTGCCCGTATGGTCGGCCATATCACTTATATGAGCGACGACTCCATGCGCACCAAGTTCGGCCGTCGCCTGCGAGGCAAAGAGAGCTTCTCTTTCGATTTCTCGGCCGAATTCGAAGTCGAAAGTTATCTTCGTTATCGCGGCAGCCGCTTTGTAGGCCGCTTCGACGCCAACTCTTATCTCTACATCACCAAGGCGATGGACTATTACGACCTCGCCGCCAATCACGCTACGTTACCGGCTGCCCTGGACCAATCAAAGGCTCGCTTTCTTGTGATCAGCTTTACGTCTGACTGGCTCTACCCCAGCTACCAGTCGCTTGAAATTGTCAGTGCCCTTCGTGCCCGCAACAAAGACGTTGCCTACGTTCAAATGGAATCCAACTACGGCCACGATGCTTTCCTGGTGGAGGTGGACGAGCAGACAATTCTGGTCTCGGGCTTCCTGGATACCACCATGCGTATGGAGCGCCACGAGCCCCGATCAAGCGCCACCGATCAAGACCTCTTTGCCCGTAAAGACTTCTCGGTGATCGCTAATTGGGTGGCCCCCAACAGCCGTGTGCTCGATCTGGGTTGCGGCGATGGCACCCTAATCGCATGGCTTGGGCAGAATAAGTCTTGCGACGCTCGTGGAGTCGAGATTGATCGCGATCTTGTCCGCCGTGCGATTTCGCGCGGTGCTTCGGCATACCAGGGAGACATCGAAAGCGGTCTGAAGGATTACCTCACTGAAGCTTTCGATTACGTAATCCTGTCGCAGACTTTACAGCAGGCCCGTCAGCCCCTCGATCTTCTGCGTGAGATTCTCCGTGTTGGCAAGCACATCATCATTGGCTTTCCTAATTTCAGCCACTGGTCTGTGCGGTGGTCTCACCTGGTGAGTGGGAGATCCCCTCAGAATGAACTATTTCCTTTTGAATGGTACGAATCGCCGAATATCCATTTCGTGACAGTAAAAGACTTTGAAATGTTGTGCAAGCGTGAAGGCTGGGTGATTGAAAAGCGGGCATTTCTGGCTGGTGACAGCGAGGTGACACGATTCCCGAATCTCACTGCGGAAGTTGCGGTGTACCTTCTTCGCCGGTGAAGCCGTTTACATTTTCAGGTGCGGATGTATTAACATTTGAACAATTGTTGTTCAGGGCTCTTTCAAACCCGTCTGTCCGGGTTTGAGTCCCTTTCAGCACAATGAATCAAAATCCCGTACATGGAAAAATGCAACCGGATGTCACTCTCTCTCCGATCCGTATCTACCGCTATGCTGCTGTGTTTGTTTAGTTCTCTCTTGCCGGCTCAGGTTCTCAATGGCCGTCTGGAAATTGTTGTTCAGGATTCATCTGGTGCTTCAGTGGCCGGAGCAAAGGTCTCCCTCAAAGATCTTCGACGCAATTCGAGTTTTGGCAACCCCCTCAATACAGACTCTGCTGGCATCGCCCTTTTCGTGTCGGTCGTGCCCAGTGAATACGAAATCAGCGTTGAGGCCAGTGGCTTCCGCAAGTCTGTCGTATCTGGTGTTGAATTGAATGCGTCGCAGACGATTCGCCAAGTGGTTGGTCTTGAAGTTGGCGCTGTGTCAGAATCGATTTCCGTTGAAGCCAACGCTGTCAATGTGAACGTTTCTGACGCGACTATCGCTCGCACCGTCAATATGAAGAGTATCGACACGCTGCCACAGCTTGGCCGGAACCCTCTTTCGCTTGTTGCATTTGTGCCCGGCGCTTCTGTTGACCCCAGCGACACCACCTTTACCCGCATCAATGGTGCACGGCAGGGCTCGAACAACTCACGGCTGGATGGAATTGACGTGAACGACGCTGTGACCCCGCGCCTCGGTCTCAGTATGACCGCAGTCAATACCGACTCTCTCGAAGAAGTTCGCATCATCACCAACGGTGGCAAAGCGGAGTATGGCCGCAACGCCGGCGGTCAAGTCGAGATGGTTACCCGCTCGGGAGGCAACCAGTATCACGGCGGTGCTTTCAACTTCCTGCGCAATACGGTTCTCAATGCGAACCCCTGGTTTAACAATGCCAGCGGCACGCGGCGCCCTGTGTTCATCCAGAACATTTTCGGTGGCCAGATGGGTGGGCCCATCCTCAAGGACAAGCTTTTCTTCTTTGGCAACTTTCAGGGTCGTCGTACGACTCAGGGTGTTGTGCGTAACCGTACCGTGCTGACTTCTACCGCCAAGCAAGGTATTTATACCTGGGCGGGCGGAAACTTTAACATCGGTGCCAACGATCCGACCGGCCGTGGCATCGATCCCAAAATGAGAGAACTGATGGCGCTGATGCCGAATCCCAACAATACCGACGTTGGCGACGGCTTTAATACGGGTGGCTTCCGGTTCAACGTGTCCGCCCCTTCGCTGGAATATCAGGGCACCGGAAAGGTTGACTATAACTTTAAGCCCAATCACCGGGTCTTCTTCCGCTATAGCCGACAGTTCAACGAATCAATCGACTCACTGAACAACGCTGAACAGCGGTACCCCGGCCTACCAGACGGTAAGCAGGG
>CAZZGS010000506.1:0-4043 GCA_964653845.1 uncultured Bryobacter sp. | reverse complement strand
GCTGCCGTCTGCGCGGCCAGTCGCAATTCTTCAATCCGCAGCAACCGGAATTCGCTCGCGTCAAACACGATCAACGAATGGTCTTCATGCGGCAATCGCAACATTTCCATCGTCAGATGTTCCAGCGCCAAAAGCAGTTCTGCCTTGTTCTGCAGCAGCAACTCCGATTCTGGGCCACTGAATTTGACCACGATGTCTGGGTTCTCGATTTCGGGATAGGTTGAGGCACCTTCCACAAACTCGTAATCGACATCGATATCAATGGAGTCCAGTAGAACGTCCAGAAAATCGCCGATCTTGTCTTCGTATTGTTCGATAGGGTATTTTCGCGTCATGTGTTCCGCACTGCCCGGGTCCTGGCTGAAATTTTACTTCTTCTTCTTTACGTTGACGACCGCTTGCGACGGCGGCGTTACTGGAACCGGTTTGACTTTGCTAAAGACATATTGCTGAAGCATGGCAAACACGTTGCCAGTGAGCCAGTATAACACCAGTCCAGAAGATGCTCCGTAGAACATAAACGCGAACATCAATGGCATGAACAACATAATCTTCTGCTGCTGCGGGTCCATCCCCGTCGCCGGAGTCATCTTCTGCAGCAAAAATTGCGTCGCCACCATCATTACCGGCAAGAGACGAATCGGTATCGTTTCCGGCTGCGAGAGGTCACCCACCCACAACCATTGCGCCTGCCTCATCTCAATCGCCACACTCAACACGGAATAGAAACCGATCAGAAACGGCATCTGCAGCATTAGCGGCAAACACCCTCCCGCCGGATTCACCCCGTGTTTCTTGTACAGCTCCATCACTTCTTCGTTCTTCTTGGACGCTCGCGGATCCGTCATCGCGATGCCCTTGTACTTATCGTTGATCTTCTGTAGCTCGGGCTGAATCAACTGTGTCTTTTGCATCGACTTCATGCTCGACAGCTTCAGCGGCAGCGTCAGCAAATTGATAATCACTGTGACGGCAATAATCGACCAGCCGTAGTTGTGTATGAAATTCTTATTCACATAATCGAGCGCAAAGAACAACGGCTTGGCCACAATCCCAAACCAGGTGCCAAAGTCCACCATCTTCTCCAGACGCGGATCGACAAGTGTCAAAATATCCAGATCCTTAGGGCCGATAAAGAAGGCCATCTTGTTGTTCGACGCCCCGCCCACAGCCATTCCGATATTCGGCTGTTCCTTCTTGTCTGTATCCGACTCAGGAATAAACGTATCCGAAGTCGTCTGCAGCTCGACATTCAAACCGCTTCGATTCACTGCAACGGCAGCGAAAAACTGATCCTGGATCCCCGCAAAGAAAAAGTTTCCATTGTCCGTCGACCAGCTGTTGGCCGCGTCCGAAGCAGCCTTCGTCTCAAGCTTGTCCGTCGACGAAACGTAGCGAACCGTCGTCCCCAGCGAATACGCGTTAAACGCCTTATGATCGCCAAAGCCACCTCGCCAGGCGAGGTTGTGCTGCACAGCCGCACCGCCCAGCATCAGGTCTGATTCGACATCCACAACATACTGATCCTTGCGAAACCGAAACGACTTCCGCGCCTTGTTATTCCCGTTCGCATACTGAAATTCAATACCCAGCCCGTCAGCCGCCGGCGTGGCCGCAAACAAATACCAGTTCAAATTCGGGTTCATGTCCTTGCCGTTCAACTGGACCGAAAACGGATACCCAACTTTGGCAGTCCCAGCCTGATGCACCAACTGCAAAGGCTTCCTGGCGCTATCTTTGAATTTCTTCAGAATCCACGAAGTCGCAACCCCACCCTTGTTCGAGAACTCCACTCTGTATACGTCAGTCTCGATCCGGAACACTTCTTCTTTCGAAGCGCTCACGGCGGCGACAGGAGTGCCAGCCGGCGAAGCCACAATCTGAGTCGCAGCAGCCGGCGCGATTGGCGCATCCGCCTTCTTCTCTTCCTTCTTGACGGGAGCCGGTTCCGGCTGAGGCATCAGATACTGCGTACCAAAAATCACCACACCCATCAGCGCAAATGCGATGAGCAGATTCTTTTCCATACCCGGTTCCTGATTGGGCGCTCCGGGGAGCTTGATTTCTTGAGCCATTGAGTGTTTCGGGATCTACTTATATGAATTCGTTAGGGTACAGGGTCAAAGCCACCCGCATGAAACGGATGACACTTACAGATACGGAAAATCGCCATGCCAGTTCCCCGCAACGCGCCATGCTTGTCGATTGCCTCCATCGCATAGACAGAACAGGTGGGGTGAAATCGGCAGGCGGAGGGCAGCATGGGAGAGAGCACTCGCTTATAAATCTTCAGGATGGCGATAAGGAGGAGTCGCACGGTGCTGGTTCAGTAGGTACAGGTTTGGTTTGAGATTCAAGGCGCTGCAGCAATTTCTCAACGTGCCGCTCGACTTCGCTCCAGGGCGCATCAAGCAGCGCCTTTCGAGGATTGAACACAAAATCAAAGCCAAACGGGAAACGTTCTCTTCTTAGTCTCACACATTCCCTCAGCCGTCGTTTGATCCGGTTTCGAACTACCGCCTTACCAAGCGCACGCGGACAAGTAAACCCAAACCGCGCCGCCTCCACCCCCTCACGCCGGCGATAAAATACCGCAAACAGCGCACAGGAATGCTTCATCCCCTCATCGTAGGTCTGCCGGAATTCTTGCGGGCGTAAAATTCGTACCGATTTTGGATAGTCCGACATACTGACTCACAAAAAAGAAAATGCCGGAATTAGCTAGTTCGCTAACTCCGGCAGGAGGTGATCAGACAAAACCAGATCTTAAAGGAGGATAGATCTTGAAAAATTAGACCTTGAAAAAATTAGACACTATGGGCAGCGCGCACCGGACGTTCGTCCGACACAGTCAGCTTCCAACGGCCACGGGCGCGGCGACGGGCCAGCACATTGCGACCGTCTTTTGATTTCATGCGTTTGCGAAAACCATGCGTCTTGGCGCGTTTGCGGTTATTCGGTTGAAATGTTCTCTTCGGCATCTGAGTGAGAATCCTTGGGGGCGGATAAAGTCTGCGTTCGCACCCACAAACCTAAATTCAGGGCACAACAAGGCAGCGAAGCGCATCCGCACAACTTTCTCACTATAGCAATCTCGACACAGCCTTGTCCAGAGCATAGGATGGATAGCGAATATGGCACAGACTTTTCCTACTCAGATCAAAGGACCGGCAATCTTCCTCGCCCAGTTCATGGGTGACGCAGCGCCCTTCAACAACCTCCCGGACATCTCCGCTTACATGAAAGGCCACGGCTATGCCGGCATCCAGCTCCCCAGCTGGGATGCCCGCATCCTGGACATCAAGAAAGCCGCTGAATCCAAAACCTATTGCGACGAGATTAAGGGCCAGACAAACGGCCTCGCCGTCACCGAGCTGGCAAGCCACCTCCAAGGCCAGCTCGTCGCCTCCCACCCCGCCTACGACGAACTCTTCGACGGCTTCGCTGCCCCGGAAGTTCGCGGCAACCCCAAAGCCCGCAGCGAATGGGCCATCCAGCAGATGAAGTACGTCATCCAGGCCAGCGCCAATATGGGCCTCACCGTCTCGCCCTCCTTCTCCGGCGCTCTCCTCTGGCCCTTTCTCTACCCCTGGCCCCAGCGCCCCGCAGGCCTCGTCGAAGACGGCTTCAAAGAACTCGCCACCCGCTGGCTCCCCATCCTCAACTTTGCAGACCAGCACGGCATCGATATCGCCTACGAACTCCACCCCGGCGAAGACCTCTACGACGGTGCCACTTTCGAAATGTTCCTCGAAGCCACCGGCAATCACCCCCGCGTCAACATCAACTACGACCCCTCTCACTTCATTCTCCAGTGCCTCGACTACGTCGGCTTCATCGACGTCTACGCCAGCCGCATTAAGGCCTTCCACGTCAAGGACGCCGAATTCCGCCCCAGTGCCAAGTCCGGCGTCTACGGCGGCTACCTCGGCTGGAAAGAACGCCCGGGCCGCTTCCGCTCCCTCGGCGACGGTCAGGTCGACTTCAAGCAAATCTTCTCTCGTCTCACCGCCGCTGGCTACGATAGCTGGGCCGTCCTCGAA